>JAJZVS010000235.1 GCA_021845555.1 Pseudomonadota bacterium | reverse complement strand
ATCCTGGGTGTCGTACCAGCGGGCGGCGATCTCCGCGCCGACCGCGGGTTTCAACTGGTGGTCGCCCACCACGATCTCCACCGGATGGCCGAGCACGGGGCCGGCGTCGGCCACCGCGAGACGGGCAGCGATCACCGAGCCGGGGCCGCTGAGATCGCTGGCCGGCCCCGACATGTCGGTGAGCACGCCGATTCGCACCGGCCGGGTGGCGGCGCGCGCGGGGTGCGATGCCAGCGGCGCCGCCAGAGCGAGCGCGCCGGCCGATCCCAGGCCGGCGATGATCTCACGTCGTTTCATGGCTTCCCTTCCTTTCTTGTCTCCGTGCCCGGTCGGGCATCCGGTTCGGCTCGTGTGACGGCCGGCACGTTGCGGCGAGGCGAAGATCGGGGCCGCTGGGTCTGGGCCGCGGCGGATCGGTGAGGCTGGCGGCGGGACGGAGCAGGCCGGACATATGACCGCAAAACGGTACCTGAGTACCTTATGTCCGGGTTGTCAACCACCATCCGGTTGCGGCCGGACAAGAATCAGCCCCTGGCCCCGCTCAGGGGGCGTGTCGCGCGCTATGCCGCGAGGATTCGTGCCAGCAGCGTGTTGCAGCGTTCGGCGGCCTCGTAGAATGCCCAATGGCCGGCGTCGGGTATGACCTCGACCGCGGCATCGGGGCGGGCCTGGCGCAGCAGGCCGATGCGCGCTTCGAGCAGCGCGGCGTCGGGCATTTCGTGCGCGCCCCAGATCCCCCGTACGGGACCGTGCACGCGCGGCAGCGCATCGTGCAGCACCGGGGAGATCCACATCGGGCTGCTGTTGAGCCGCGCGCGGCTGGTGTTTTGTTCCTGGATCTCCAACGCCAGCGCATCGATCCGCGCCGGGTCCGCAAGCATCATGCGCAGCAGGTTTTCCCGATGCGCCGCCACCCGTGCTTCGCCCGTCAGGTCGCGCAGCTTGACCAGTTCGACCGAGCGATTCGGCGGGCCGAGCCCGCCGGTGCCGAACAAGGTGAGGCTGCGCAGGCGGGGTCCGGCGCCCGCCGCCATCACCCCGGCGATCACCCCGCCAAAGGAAAACCCGACCAGGTCGTAGGGATCTTCAGCGCCGAGCGCCGTCGCGAGTCCGGCTGAGACGATCGCGGCGATCGTCTCAGCCGCGATCGGTTCCGGCGCGCGGGCGGAGTCCCCGAGCCCCGGAAGATCGGCCGCGACCACGCGATGGGTGCGCGCCAGCGCGGCGATGTTGCGCGCCCAGTGGCGCCAGGAGCCGGCCCCGCCGTGCAGCAGCAGCGCCGCGGGACCCTCGCCCCAGCCGCGCCAGGCCATCGTGCCGGTTCCGCACGGCGTCGCCCACCGCTGGGCGGCGGCGTCCAGGCGATCGAGGAAGGCGCGCGCCTGTGCGGTGTCCTGTGGCGATGCGGCGGCGGGATCGGTCATGCGGGCTCTCCCAGAACGGATGCGCGCGACTATGTCGATCCGGGGCGGCGGCGCAAAGAGGCGCCGGGGGCGGCGTGCGCTGCCCCCGGGCTCCGCCGATCTCCCGCGCGGTCAGTGTGAGATCTGCTCCAGCGCGAGCCGCGTGGTGCGCGGCCCGAAGCTGCCGATCACGCCGATGACGATCGCCATCGCCAGGGCGATGAAGACGAACACCCCGTTGACGCCGAAGTTCTTCAGCATCGCGGCCACCATGTAGGAGGTAAACACCACGCTGATGCGGCTGAAGGAATAGGTGAAGCCCACCGCGCGGGCGCGCATCCGCGTGGGGTAGAGTTCCGCCTGGTATGTGTGCAGCGAGAACGATAGCCACATGATCGACATCGTCTGCAACAGGCCGATGACGATGATCGCCCCGCCGGAGGTCTGCGCGGCGAAGATCATCCCGAACACGGCGATGCAGAGCGCACTCGCGCAGATCTGCCACTTCCGCTCCATCTTGTCGGCATAGAGCATGCTGACCAGTGGCCAGATCGGGAAGGCGAGCGCGATGATGAAGGTGTACTCGAGCGTCTGCGTCACATGGATGCCCTTGGCGATCAGCAGGGTTGGCACCCAGTTGGCGAAGCCGTAGAAACCGATGGTCTGGAAGAACTGGAACACCGACAGCATGATGGTGCGCTTGCGATATTCGGGGCTGAAGATTTCCAGGTAGCTCCCGGCGCGCGGTAGTTCCATCTCCGGCGCGCCGATCGGCGGCAGCGGCTGGCCATATTCTGCCGCCACCTTGGCCTCGATCACGGCCATCACCGCCTCGGCTTCGTCGAGACGGCCTTGCTGAGCGAGCCAGCGCGGCGACTCCGGCAGGCCGAGGCGCAGGAACCACACGAAGACCGCGCCGACCGAGCCGATCAGCACCACCCAGCGCCAACCGTCCAGGCCGAGCGGGGCGATCGGCACCAGGATCCAGGCCAGGAACGCCACCAGCGGCACGGCGATCTGGCCGATGCCCTGCTGGAAGGCGAAGGCCTTGCCGCGAATCGTCCGGGGCATCAGTTCCGAGAGATAGGCATCGATCGTCACCAGCTCCACCCCGATGCCGATGCCGCCGATGAAGCGCCAGAAGTTGATCGCATTCGCGGTGCTCTGGAACGCCAGGATGGCGGTGGCGGCGGAGTACCAGAGCAGCGAGAAGATGAAGATCCGGCGCCGGCCATAGCGGTCCGCGACATAGGAGAACACGATGGTGCCGACGAACAGGCCGAGGAACAGCGCGGCGATGAAGCTCGCCAGCCCCGTCATGCCGAAGAACGAGACGGTGGTGGCGGTGAAGATATGCGCCTTGAACAGCGCCGGCGCGACATAGGCGGTGAAGAACAGATCGTAGATCTCGAAGCAACTGCCGAGCGAGAGCAGCAGTACCAGGACCCACATGTGCCGCGTGGCCGGCAGGCGGTCGAGCCGGGCGGTGATCATTGCGGCTGGCGTCGTTGTGCGCGACGTGCTCATTGTTTGTTTGCTCCCGTGGACGTTTCCGTACCGTTGCCGGCGTATTTGTCGTTGTGCGGTCGAATACGTTGGCAGAACCCTGGGCCACCATCGGCAAGCCAATCCCGATGTCGCCCCAGCTGGCTGGACATCAAGCAAGCATCCCAGAAAAGCATACGTTGGAGACCGGGTCCATATTTATTGACATGGCACGATCCGATGGCGGGTGCTGCGACGCAACAAACACGTCGCCGCACCGCAGCGTGACGGGAGCCGTTCCCCGCCCGGCACCCGAGCCGGATCCCGGTCAATTCGCATATCTGGTTTGTTGAACCCGCATGGGCGAGCGCGCGCTGCCCAGGCGCGCGCGCCGTTCCTGGCGCGGCAGCGGCCTCGGCGGCGGAAGCGAGCCGGACGGGCGCTTGCCGGACGGTGGATCGGCGCTCCCGATGTTCCTAAGCTGATCGCGATCGCCGGTCCCGTGCGGCCCGACAGGCAACGTCCGACCCGAAAGCAGGCCCCCATGAGCGAGAGCTACATCACCCCGGCGGTGCGCGCCGTGATCGGTGCCAGCAACGGCCCGCTGCTCGCGTGCCATCCGGTGGAGGCGAGCGAGGTGCGCCGCTTCTACCAGGCGGTGATGGATCCGGCGCCACGCTACTGGGACGAGCGCTGGGCGAAATCCAGCCGCTACGGCGGCCTGGTGGCCCCGCCGGCATTCCCGACCCACGCGTTCCGTCGCGGCCCGACCGAAGCAGATCCGCTCGATCGCATGGAGGAGCCGGATTTCGACGGCAACACGCGCAGCTTCCGCGGCCTCCCGCCGGTGGAGGTGCCGCTCACCCGGCTGCTCAACGGCGGCTACGAATACGAGTTCTTCCGCTACGCCCGAATTGGCGAACCGATCTATCGGTCCAGCAGCTACCTCGACATCTATCAGCGCGCGGGGCGCAGCGGACCGATGGTGTTCGTCGTCGTCGCCGACACCTATACCGGCGAGGCCGGCGCGCGGCTGATCGAGACCGTCACCACCACCATCCTGCGCTGAGGCGGGCCATGAGCGATCTGTATTTCGACGACGTGACGGTGGGCGACGACATCCCGGGCGTCGTGAAGGGGCCGATGAGCACCGCGCACATCATGCGCTGGTCGGCGGCGATGGAGAACTGGCACCGGATTCATTACGACTGGAAATATGCTACCGGCCACGACAAGCTGCCGGACGTGATGGTGAACGGTTCCTGGAAGCAGCATGTGCTGATCCAGCTGCTGGTCGATTGGGCCGGGGAGGGCGGCTGGCTGTGGCGGATGGGCTTCCAGTTCCGCGGCATGAACGTGCCCGGCGAAACGCTGACCGCCTGGGGCCGCGTCAGGGGAAAGGAACGGCGCGGCGACTACGGCGTGGTCAACCTGGCCATCGGGCTGAAGAACGAGAAGGGCGTCGAGAGCACGCCCGGCACCGCGCGCGTGGTGCTGCCGTGTCGCGGCGGGCCGGCGGTGCCCTATCCGTTCGACGCCGCCTGCCTCGGGCCGCGCGTGTCGGAGTGACGGGCGGCGATTGACGGGCGGCGGGGGTCGGGTCTAGCGTCAAAGCGAACCACCCGCGCGACGCGACGCAGGATGTACCAGGATCGGGTCAGGAGAAACGCCATGCCGGGACGCTACCCAACGATCGTCTACACCGAAGAAGTCATGCGCGAGGGCATGCAGATCGAGGATGCCAAGATCCCGGTCAGCGCCAAGGTCGAACTGCTGGACGCGCTCTCGGAGACCGGGCTGAAGCAGATCGTCGTCGGCTCCTTCGTCAGTCCGAAATACACCCCCCAGATGGCGGAGATCGACGAGATTGTTCGACGCTTCCATCCCAAGCCCGGCGTCATGTACACCGCGCTGGCGCTGAACGAGCGGGGCGTGGAGCGGGCGAAACAATACGCGCCGCCGCTGACGATCGTCCGCAGCAAGCGGCCGCAGTTGCGCGTCCACCAGTGCGACGTGTTCGCCCGCCGCAACACCAACCGCTCGCAGATGCAGGAAATGGCCCTCTGGCCGAAGGTCATCGCCGCGGCGGTGGAAAGCGGGGTCAAGGAAGCCGGCATCGGTACTAACGCGACCTTCGGTTCCAATTTCGTCGGCGACTTCAGCGTCGACCAGACGATGGCCTTCCTGGAGAAGCAGCACGCGTTGTGGGACGCCGTCGGCATCAAGGTCACGTCGGTCAGCATCGGCGACCCGATGGGCTGGTGCCATCCGGTGAAGGTGGAAGACATCTTCGGCCGCGTGAAGCGCCGCTGGCCGGAGATCAACACCTTCAGCGCCCATCTGCACAACAGCCGCGGCATGGCGATCACCTCGGCCTATGCGGCCATCAAGGCGCTGAACGGGGACGACACGCTGCATCTGCAGGGCACCGTCGGCGGCATCGGCGGCTGCCCGTATTGCGGCAACGGCCGCGCGACCGGCATGGCCCCGACCGAGGACTTCATGCACATGCTGGAAGGCATGGGGATCGAGACCGGGGTCGATCTCGACAAGCTGATCGCCTGCGCCTGGATGCTGGAGAAGATGATCGGCCGCTACGCCTGGGGCCACGTCTCGCGTACCGGCCCGCGGCCCATCAAGCGGGAGCAGCAGTACGACGCGAATGCCCCGTTTGTCGAAACGATCGAGCAGGCCAAGCATTTCAAGCTCGGCCCGAAGGCCTACGAAGGCTGCATCTATCCGTGGGACAAGCCGATCACCAGCCCGTATCTCGACCGCGTGCAGGCCGGGCTGCCGACCTACGAGCCCGATGGCGCCTGGCCGTGGGAGGAGGCGTTCTTCCCGAAGCCGATGGTGCCGGCGAAGTAGCGGACCCACGCACGATCCCCCGCGCGCCGCCGGACGGCGCGCGGGGACGCAACGGAGCCTCGTATGAGCGAAACAAAAAATCCGCTGACCGCGGAAATCCGCGCGGTGATCGGCGTCACCGGCGACAAGATCGAGGCCAGCCCCCATTGGGGCATCGAGCGGGAGGGCCTGCGCATCTTCACCAACGCGATCATGGACCCCGACCCGCGCTACTGGGACGACGACTTCGCCAAGACCACCAAGTTCGGCGGCATCGTCGCGCCGCCGATCTACTGCTCCTACATCGGCCGCAAGACGCCGGCGGGGGCGGAGGATCCGATCTCCCGTGCGTTCCAGGAAAATCCGCATTCGGACGGGATCGGCGGTGTCCGCGAAGGCGGCCCCGGCTCGTTGCCGCCGGTGCCGACGCCGCTCAAGCGCATCCTGAACGCCGGCAACGAGATCGAGCTCCGGAAATATCCGACGCTCGGCGACCGCGTCTTCTCCCAG
>JAJZVS010000234.1 GCA_021845555.1 Pseudomonadota bacterium | reverse complement strand
ATCCCGGTCCCCGAACTCTACCGCATGGGATTTCGCCTGTTCGTCGATCCGGTCACGCCCTTGCTGGCGATGCACCGCGCGCTGCGCGACAGCTACGTGGCGATCCAGGCCGGGCGGCCCGACCCGCTGGTGGGCGACGACCCGCGCGGCGAGCAGGACCGCATGCACGCGACCATCGGGCTCGAAAGCCTGCTGGCGATCGAGCGGCGCACGGTGGAGCGGTAGCGGTGCGCCAAGCCGGGGTGCCTGCTGTGCCGGGTGGAGCCTGGATAAACCGCGACCGGACGTGTCGCTCCTGCGAGGCAGTCGCATGATGGCCGCCGCTGCTTGACGCCGCCGCCGTGGCCCGCACATACGCAGCCATGCGCGATTTCTCCGACCTCTCCGAACGCGAAGTCCTCGCCCTGGCGATCGCCAACGAGGAGGAAGACGCCCGCATCTACGCCGACATCGCCGAGGGGCTGCGCGAGACCTACCCCGCCTCCGCCAAGGTGTTCAGCGAGATGCTGGGGGAGGAAAGCGAGCACCGCCGCCGCCTGATCGAACTCTACCGGCAGAAATTCGGCGAGCATATCCCGCTGATCCGCCGCCAGGACGTGCGCGGCTTCCTGTCCCACAAGCCGATCTGGCAGATCCGCCCGCTCGGCCTCGACGCGGTGCGGGACCTGGCCGAGAGCATGGAGATCGAGACCCAGCGCTTCTACCGCCGGGCCGCGGCGCGCACCTCGGATGCCTCGATCCGGAGCCTGCTCGGCGACCTGGCGGACGCCGAAGCCCATCACGAGGCGACCGCCGAGCGGCTGACCGAGGAAAACCTGCCCGAAGGCGTGCGCGACGAGGAAGACCGTGCCGCGCGCCGGCAGTTCCTGCTGCGGGTGGTGCAGCCGGCGCTGGCCGGGCTGATGGACGGCTCGATCTCCACCCTGGCGCCGGTGTTCGCCTCCGCTTTCGCCACCGGCCGGCCGTGGGACGCCTTCCTGGTGGGGATGGCCGCCTCGATCGGGGCGGGGATCTCGATGGGCTTCTCCGAGGCGCTGTCGGACAACGGCAGCCTCACCGGGCGCGGCCAGCCGCTGGTGCGCGGCGCGATCACCGGGCTGATGACCACGCTCGGGGGCATCGGCCACACGCTGCCGTTCCTGATCGGCGATTTCCACGCCGCGCTCGTGCTTGCCATCGCGGTCGTGATCGTCGAACTGGCGATCATCAGCTGGGTGCGGTGGAAATACATGGACACGCCGCCCATCTCCGCCGCATTCCAGGTGGTCGTGGGCGGGGCGCTGGTGTTCGCCTGCGGCATCCTGATCGGCAGTTCCTGAAGGCTCCTTCGCATGACCCCTGACGACGCGCGGCGTGCCTTGGCGGCACGCTACGATACCCCGACCATTGCTCTGCATTGGGCGACCGCGCTTCTGGTGGCCGTGCTCTGGGCGATCGGCGAGACGATCGACTTCGCGCCCAAGGGGCCGCTGCGGGTGGATTACACCTCGCTGCACATCGTGCTGGGCGTGCTGCTCGGCCTGGTCCTGCTGGCGCGGATCGCCTGGCGGCACACGCGGGGCGCCCGCGTGCCGGTGGAAGGCCCCAGGCTGCTGGCGCTGGCCGCCCAGGCCGTGCACTGGCTGCTCTATCTGCTGGTGGCCGGGACGGTGGCACTCGGGCTGGTGACCGCCTGGGCGCAGGGGCGGAGCCTGTTCGGCCTGTTCAGCCTGCCGTCCTTCGCCCCCGGCGACCGGGCGCTGGCGCATCAGATCTTTTCGCTGCACTCGCTCGGCGCCACCGCGGTGCTGATCGTCGCCGGGCTGCACGCCGCCGCGGCCCTGGGGCACCACTACGTGATGCGCGACGGCACGCTGCGCCGCATGCTCCCCGGACGCGCCGCGATCAAGTAGTTTCCCGGCAGGGGAAAACCCGCCGGCGATCGTTCAGCGGCGCAGCGCGAACCCTTCGTAGCCGTTCGCCGCCACCGCGTCGCAGGTCTTCTTGTAGCCGGCGAAACCGCCGACATAGGGCATGAACACCCGCGGCTTGCCGGGGATGTTGGCGCCCGTGTACCAGGAATTCGCGAGCGGATAGAGCGTGCTGTCGGCCACCTCGTTCACATGCCGCACCCAGGCCTCCTGCGCCGCCGGCTCCGCTTCGATCTGCCGGTAGCCGTTCGCGCGCAGATGGCTCAGGCAGTCGGCGATCCAGTCGGTGTGCTGCTCGATCGCCAGGATCATCTGCGTCTTCACCGACGGGCTGCCCGGCCCGGTGATGATGAACATATTGGGAAATCCCGCCACCATCAGGCCGAGGTTGGTGCGCGGCCCGGCCTCCCACTCCTCGGCCAGCGCCGGGCCGTCCGCCACCCGGATGTCGATCTCGCGCAGCGCGCCGGTCATGGCGTCGAACCCGGTGGCGAAGGCGATCGCGTCGAACGGACCGTACTCCCGATCGCGCGTGCGCAGCCCCGTCGCGGTGATCTCCTGGATCGGATCGGCGCGGACATCGACCAGCGCCACGTTGTTGCGGTTGTACGTCTCGTAGTAGTTGGTATCGAGACAGAGGCGCTTGGTGCCGATCGGGTGGTCCTTCGGCGCCAGCAGCTCCGCGGTCGCCGGATTGCGCACGATGGCGCGGATCTTCTGGCGCACGAACTCGGCGGCGGTATCGTTCGATTCCTTGTTCACCAGCAGGTCGGTGTAGGAATAGAGGAAACTGATGCTGCCGCCTTCGGCCCATTTGGCCTCGAAGGCGCGCTCGCGTTCTTCCTCGCTCACCTCCCAGGCCGCCTTGGTGGGCGCGGGATGGCCGGCGATGCCGAACGGCGTGTCCAGCGCCGCCCGCCGCCGCGCCTCGTACTGTTCCTTGTGCGCGCGTTCCCGCGCGGGATCGAGCGGCGCGTTGCGCGCCGGCAGGCTGAAATTGGCGGTGCGCTGGAACACCGTGAGCTGGTCGGCCTGCGCCGCGACCAGCGGGATCATCTGCACGCCGGACGAGCCGGTGCCGATCACCGCGACGCGCTGGCCGGTGAAATCCACCCCCTCCTGCGGCCACAGTCCGGTGTGGTACCATTTGCCCCGGAAGTTCTCCAACCCCTTGAAATCCGGCACCCGCGGGGTGGAAAGATTGCCGCTCGCCATCACGCAGAACGGCGCCGAAACCCGCTCCCCGCGATCGGTCTCGATGGTCCACAGCCCCGCTTCCCGGTCGAACCGCGCCGCCCGCACGCGGGTGTTCAGCGTGATGTCGCGGCGTAGATCGAACCGATCGGCGACATGGTTGATGTAGCGCAGGATTTCCGGCTGGGTGCCGTAGCGCTCCGGCCATTTCCAGTCCTGCTGGAGATCGTTGGAGAAGGAGTAGGAATACTCCATGCTCTCCACGTCGCAGCGGGCGCCGGGGTAGCGGTTCCAGAACCAGGTGCCGCCGATGTCCGATCCCGCCTCGAACACGCGCACCGACAGGCCGAGACCGCGCAGCCGGTGCAGCGCATACAGGCCGCCGAGGCCGGCGCCGACGACGATGGCGTCGCAATGCCGCTGCGTGCCGGCCTGCCCGTCGGCGGCGGTTTCGGTGGCGGTGTCGAACATCCCTGGCGCTCCTTCCGTCTCTCGTTACGGGCCAGCGGGCCGCAACCGGCGCGCGCTGTCAACCTCCCTGACCGCGCCGGCCGCGCTCTCTCCCGGCGTTGATCTCCATCCCGGCGTTGATCTCCATCAATGACGCGCCTAAGCCGGATGCGGGAAGAAAAGCCGCCGCCACCGGCAGGAGGATCGCATGAACGCCGCCGACATCATGTCCCGCAACTTCATCGCCGTGCGGGAGGAAGCGCCGCTCGAACAGGCGGTGCGGCTGATGATCGACAACCGCATCAGCGGTCTGCCGGTGGTCGATGCGGAAGGCCGTCCGGCCGGCATCCTGACCGAGGGCGACCTGCTGCGCCGGGTCGAAACCGGCACCGAAGGCAAGCGCCCCGGCTGGTTCGAGGTGATCTTCGCCCCCGGCCGCCTCGCCGACAGCTATGTCCGCTCGCACGGCCGCAAGGTGGCCGAGGTGATGACGCCGGGCGCGATCTGCGTCGAGGAAACCACGTCGCTCGACGAAGTGGCCAGGCTGATGCGGACCAAGCGCGTCCGCCGCCTGCCGGTGCTGCGCGCGGGCGCGGTGGTGGGCATCGTCAGCCGCGCCGATCTGGTGAAGGTGCTGGGCGAGCGGCTGGAGGCCGCGGCTGCGGTCGGCGACGACGCGACCATCCGCGCCGCCGTGCTCGCCGAACTGAAGCGCCAGCCCTGGGTGCCGCTGCGCTCGATCACGCTCTCGGTCGATCAGGGCACGGTGGCGATCGACGGGGTGGTGTTCGACGAGCGCCAGCGCCAGGCGATCGGAGTCGCCGCGGAGAACGCGCCGGGGGTGAAATCGGTGGACAACCGGCTGATCGTGGTCGAACCGAACACCGGAATCGTGATGGTCGATCCGCTGGCGGACCGGGACGAGGGCAGCATCACCGCCAGCACCCCGCCGGGCTGAACCCCGTCATGGCACGCGCGGTGCTGGCGCTGAACGCCGGCTCCTCCTCCATCAAGTTCGCGCTGTTCCGGCTGGTGCCGCCCGCTGCGCCGGCGCTGGCGTGCCAGGGGGAGGTGGACGGCATCGGCACCGCGCCGCGCTTCCGCGCCCGCGACCCGGCGGGCCTGGTGCTCGCCGAGCAGAGCTGGCCGGCCGGGGCCGGCCGCACCCATGAGCAACTGCTCGGCGGGCTGCTCGATTTCGCCGAGCATCACCTGGGGACCGACAAGCTGGCCGGGATCGGTCATCGCATCGTGCACGGCGGGCAGGACTTCTTTCGTCCCGTCCGGCTCACGCCCGCGGTGCTCGCGGCGCTGGAAACGCTCGTTCCGCTGGCGCCGCTGCACCAGCCGCACAACCTGGCGCCGGTGCGCGTGCTTGCCGCCAGCCACCCCGACCTGCCGCAGGTGGCCTGTTTCGACACCGGCTTCCATCACACGATGGCCCCGCTCGCCACCCGCTTCGCGCTGCCGCGCGCGCTGCACGATCAGGGCGTTCGCCGCTACGGTTTCCATGGCCTGTCGTACGAGTTCATCGCCGGGGCCCTGCGCGCGCGCCTGCCGGCGCTGGCCGCCGGGCGCGTGGTGGCGGCGCATCTCGGCAACGGCGCCAGCCTGTGCGCCATGGCGGACGGGCGCAGCGTCGATACCACGATGGGCTTCACCGCGCTGGAGGGGCTGATGATGGGCACGCGCTGCGGGGCGATCGATCCCGGCGTGCTGCTCTATCTGCAACAACAGCGCGGCATGACGGTCCAGGCGGTGGAGGACCTGCTGTATCATCGCTCCGGCCTGCTCGGCGTCTCGGGCCTGTCCAACGACATGCGCACGCTGCTGGCCAGCGACGATCCGCACGCGGCGGAGGCGGTGGCGCTGTTCGCCTATCGGATCGCGCGCGAAACCGCGGCGCTGGCGGGCACGCTCGGCGGGCTGGACGGGTTCGTGTTCACCGCCGGTATCGGCGCGCACGCGCCTCCGGTGCGGGCGGCGGTGTGCGCGCGGCTGGGTTGGCTGGGCGTCGAACTCGACCCGGCGGCGAACGCGCGCGGGGCAGGGCGGATCAGCACCGCGGCGAGCCGCGTCGCGGTGCATGTGATCCCGACCGACGAGGAAGCCATGATCGCGCGCCATACCGAGGCGACGCTCGACGGCTGAGGCGAGGATACGTCTTGTCCACCCGCGCCGCTTGAGCACGCGCCACCGGCCGACCAACCCCGTTTGTGCGTCGCGTTCCAGCACCTCATCACGAACGAGTTCGACGGGCTGGGCCGTCCGGCCGCCCGGTCGTCGGGCGAGAACGGGGAGGGACCAGCTTCCCGTATGCTCGCAACCGGACCGATCTGATCCAGATAACCATATCCCGCGCCGAGTGGGCGGGTTGCGCGTCTGTCAGGACGACACGTAATGGTTACAACGCCGCGCACCGGCGACCGCGCGCTCGGCCGTGGTGGTGCCCGCCGCGGTCAACGCGTCCAACCAACTCCCCGGCATCGCCGGCGGGGCGGCGTTCACCTACGATGCGACCGGCGACCTAACCCGGATTTCTCACAGGATCGCGGAGCGATGGCGATGGGATTTGTCGTGTCAGGGGTTTTGCGCGACGCGCCCAATACAGGGCGTATTGGCAAGGAGCGCAAAGCCCCTGACGCGGCAAAGACCGAGCCAGCGCCCGCGCAGACTGTGAGAAATACGGGCTAGTATCGACTTTCA
>JAJZVS010000233.1 GCA_021845555.1 Pseudomonadota bacterium | reverse complement strand
GATGTCGGCGTGATGGATCCCGAAGGATTCGTGATCCTGACCGATCGCACCAAGGACCTCATCAAGTCGGGCGGCGAGTGGATCAGCTCGATCGCGCTGGAAAACATCGCCATCGGTCATCCGGGCGTGGCCGAGGCCGCCGCCATCGCCGTGCCCGATCCGAAATGGAGCGAGCGGCCGCTGCTGATCGTGGTGCCGCGCACCGGCTGCACGATCACGCCCGAGGAGATGCGGGCCTTCTACAAGGGCAAGGTGCCGGGCTTCTCGATGCCCGACCGGGTGGTGGTGGCCGAGTCCCTGCCGCACGGCGCGACCGGGAAGGTGCTGAAGACCGAGCTCCGCCGCCTCTACGCGAGCTGAACGGAACGGTCCGCAGCGGGCCGGCGCCGGTCAGCGGGCGGCGGGCGCGATCACCTCGCCCACCGGGAACGACCGCAGATTCTCCTGCGCCGTCTTGAACACCGCGTCCTGCGTGTGCCCCTTGCGCCGCGCCAGCACGCCGATCCGCTCGGACAGGTACTCGCCCAGCGACAGCGCCCCCACCACCCCGTTCGCCCCGTGCGGCGCGCCGCCGTCGAACGCCTGGCGGAGCGCATAGATCATCAGCCCGTGCTTGCCGTCGTAGGTATCCAGCGCCTCCTGCACCGAGGTCGAGGCGGCGATCAGATAGCGCCCGGTCTCGTGCCCGACATTGGCGAGCGCATCTGCGGTGACCGCGCCCGAATAGCAGGTATCCAGGAACAGCAGCGCGTCGCGCGCGCGGATGCGCGCCAGCGCGGCAACCAGCGTCGTCTCGTCGATCGCCTGCCGCGCCACCGCCTGCCAGGAGCTGAGGTCGGATTCGTCGGAAGGGATCAGCAGGAACCGCCCGGTTTCCTGCGCCCGCGCACCGTGCGTGGCGACATAGAACAGGAACGTATCGTCCGGGCGCACCTCGCGCGCCAGCGCGGCGAAGGCGGCCAGGATGCCGGCCCGCGTCGCCTGCTGATCGGTGAGCAGCGTCACGTGCTCGGACGCGAACACCGGCTTGCCGGCCGCCTCGGCAAGAGCGGCGAAGTTCCGCGCGTCGGAGACGGCCGAATGCAGCGTCAGGCTGGGCGCGGCGAAATGGTCGATCCCGATCGCCAGCACGAACAGCCGCCCGCCGCTTGCCGCCGCCGCCGGGCCGCCCACCAACACGAGCGGCGGCGCCTCCGCATAGACGGTGTCGGAACGGTCGTAGACGCGCAACCGCACGGCGTCGCGGCCGGGATCGAGCGGCACGACCACCCGCGCCGTCACCGCCTTCGCGCCCCTGTCGGTCCCGCCTGAATCGGCTTGCGCGGCGGGCGGCTTGTGGCGCCCGACGTTACGGCCGTTCACGAATGCATCGATGTCGCCCAGGCCGCGACCGTGATCGCTCAGGCGCAACGACAGCCGCAACGCCGTAGCGCCGTCGGGCAGCCGGGCCGTGCCGGCCGCCGGATCGATGGCGGCGCAGCCGCTCGCGGTCTCGACACAGGCCTCGGCGATGCGCACGCCGGGTTGGGCGGCGAAGCGGGCACGCAGATCGCCGAGCGCGGCGAGCCTGGCCCGCGCCGGGGCGGCGTTGCCCGCCAGCGCGGCGCGCACCACGTCCGGCGCGTACAGCGGGCGATAGGCCTGGCCGAAGCTTACCCAGACCGGCGGCGCGTCGGCGCCGCGATCGAGCAGCACGCCCACCAGATCGTCCCCGCCGAGATCGGATTCGTCGAAGAACCCGTCCGGCGTGAACAGCACCCAGCGGGTGCCGTCCGCATGGGCGAACAGCGCCACGCGCGGGGTGATCGCGCTGGCCGACAGTCCGTACCAACGGATCGTGCCGTCCAGCAGCGCCGCCACCGCCACGGTGCCGGCCGCGTTCACCGTCACCGCCCAGGCGGCGGCCGGAAGCGACAGCTTCGCCCGTTCCCGCCCATGCGGCCCATAGAGCCGCAGGTGCGTATCGGTGCCGAGCAGCACGCCCGCCCCCTGCGGCAGCAACGCGAGGCTGCGGCTGAACTCATCGCGGTCGAGCGCCAGCGGCCGGCCGTTCAGCCGCGGCGCGTCGGTGTCGCGCCAATCGGTCACTGCCTCCCCGGGGGCGCCCGTGGGCCCGGCGGTGTGCGCGACGGCCAGCGTCGGATCGGACGCGGCCTCGCGCGCCAGCCGGCCGGTCGCCGCATCGAAGCGGAAGCGTCCGTTCCCGGTTGCGAACGCCACCGTGGTCCCGTCGGCGGAGACGGCGAGCCCGCCGGCCTCCCGCGCCGGCCGCAGATCGGCCAGCGGCGGGGCCGGGCGGGCCACCACGGTGCCGTCGGCGCCGATCCGCCCCCAGCCGGGGTCTTCGGCGGCATAGACCGCGCCGCCGCCCGGCACCGCGCGCAGGTCGAGCACGGTGTCGCGCGATGCCGTCAGGTCGGTCGCCGGACCCAGGCCGAAATCCTTCCATTCGCGGATCACGTCGCCGGCCTTGGTATGCGCGTAGCCGCCGGCGAGCAGGCGCACGCCGCCGTCCGCGGTAGCCGCCCAGGTGACGGCGAGCAGCCCCTCGCCCGCGAGGCCGGCCGTGTCGGGCTCGAACACGCGCGCAAGGGTGCTTGCGGCGAGCACATCGACATGCAGGTGCCCGGCCTTGTCGGGCGTATCGAACGTCACCGCGAGCAGGCTGCCATCCGGCGACAGCGCCAGCCCCCAGGGGTGCAGTCCCGCTTCCGGCGTCCGTTCCGCGATCCGCTTCCCGGCCGCGTCATAGACCCGCAGCTTGCCGTCGGCGGCGCTGACGAACAGCCGGTTGCGCGCGTCGAACAGCACCCGGCGCACCGGGCCGGCGTAGTCGGCGTCCTGCGCGATCGGCTTGCCGGTCTTCGCGTCCCACTCCCGCACCCCGCCGCGCGCCAGGCCGGCGGCGAAGCGGGTGCCGTCGGGCGAGACCGCCAGATCGTTCACCGGCGACGGCAGGCCGGGCAGGCGGCCGATCAGACGGGCGCGGCGGACGCTGAACAGGTAGATGCTGAACGTGCCGTCCCAGGAGCCGCCGGTCGCGCCGGCGGCGAACACACGCCGCCCGTCCGGGGTCAGCGCGACGGCATAGACCTCGCCCTCATGGCCCGGGCCGATCGGCAGCCGCAGCACCGCGCGCTGCCGTCCGTCCGGCAGCGAAAACAGCCGCACCGTCTTGTCGTAGCTCGCGGCGGCAAGCAGGTGGCCGCTGGCATCGACCGACAGCCGCGGCACCGCGCCGACCGGCCCGCCGGCGGCGATGCGCAGGAACGGCCGGGCGGGTGGCGTTCCGGCGCGCGCTTCCGCCAACGGGGCGACCAACGGGGCTGCCAGCGGGGCGACCAGCAGCGACAAGACCAGCAGAAACGCCCCGCCCAGCGTGCGGGCCGCGCCGGCACGGAGGATGCGCGCGCCCCGGCGCATCAACTGGACAGCTGGAACCCGCTGGCCTGGGCCTGCTGGGCGACCGTCACGCTCTGGGCGAACGCGTCGCGGCGCGCGGCGTTGGAGCCCGCGAGGGTCCGCACGTTCCCCGCCGGCGCGGCCTGGCGTTCACGCGCGATGGTCACGGTCCGCAGCCCGGGGCCGGCGAGGTCGCTCGCCTCGGCATAGCCCTGTGTCCCGTCGGGGGCGCGCACCAGCGCATAGCCGTCGCGCCCTCCGGTGACCTCCACCCGCTGGCGCGGAGCGAGCCGGCCGACCGTGGGCGCATCCGGGCGCGGGGAGACGCGCAGCGCCACCGCGCGGCGCGCGAAGGCGTTGCCCTGCGGCAACGGCGGCGGCGGCGGGACGCCGAGATGGGTGGTCGCGGTGGCGAATTGCGCACCGCGGTCGTCGATCTGCCGGTTGATGAGCTGGGCCAGTTGCAGGTCTCCGGCGGCGAGGGCACGCAAGTGCGCCATTTCCGCCTCCGCCTGGGCATGGTCGAGGCGACCGGCGTGATAGGCTTCCCGCACGCTCTCGGCCTGGCGATAGCGGCAGTCCGTCAGGCGGTCGAAGGCGAACTGGGTGCGGTCGATCGCGTCGTTCTCACGGATCAGGTCGCCGGAGACGCGCTGGTCGAGCACCGCCTGGTCCTGCGACTGTTGCTGCAGCGCGCTCCAGTAGGCAACTGTGCCGCCGAGCAGGGCGCCGGTGCCGGCGCCGATCAGCGCGCTCTGCCAATTCTGGCCGATCAACCCGCCCGCCAGCGCGCCGGCCCCGGCGCCGATCGCGGCGCCGGTGAGGATCCGCGCACCGAAGAAATTCCCGGTGGAGTCGAGCGCGACCACCTGCGGGCGGCAGGAATCGCCCGGATCGTCGTAGGCGATGCGCTGGGACTGGGTGGAGAACTGGCCCGGTGCGCAGCCGGCCAGCACCAGCGCGGCGGAGGCAAGCAGCCCGATGGTGGGCGCGCGGGTCGCACGGCGGCCCGAGCGGAGAACGGAGCGGGCTACGGAACGGGGCCGGTACATGGAGCCCTCCCGAAGGTTCGGACCCGTTTTATACCCCACCGCGAAAGGACCGACCAGCACACAAATTGGCTTACGACAAATTGATCGGCGGCCCGCTCAGCCGGCGAACGGCTCCGGCGCCCCCGCCGGCAAGGGCACCGCGAAGGCGTTGATCGTCATCGAGATGAACCCGTAGTAGCCGAGCACGCCCACCAGATCGACCACCCCGCGCGGGCCAAGCGCCGCCTGCGCGCGGGCGTAGGTCGCGGCGGACACCGCGCGGGTGCGCAGCAGTTCGGTGGCGAACGCATGCACCGCCGCGTCGTCCTCCCGCGCGAACGCCGGCGTCGCGCCGGTGCGCAGCGCCTCGGCCGCCGCCGGGTCGATCCCGGCCTTGATCGCAATCGGCGCGTGCACGTGCCATTCGAATCCCGCACGCCAGTGGGCGCCGGTGATCAGGATCGCCAGTTCCGACAGCCGCTGCGGCAGCGACGTGCCGTAGCGGCAGAAGGCACCGAGCGCCTGCGCGCGTTCGGCGAGCTCCGGGCTGTGCAGCCAGACCTTGAGCGGGCCCTCCACCACGCCGCGCGGGCCGGAGGCGATCATGTCGTGCACTTGGCGCTGCTCGGGCGACATCGTCTCAGGGGTCAGGTCGGGAAGGCGGGACATGGGCACTCCTGCATCGGATAAGGGGGTACGGCTGGACAGCGGCGACCCGGCCGGGCAGGTTCCGACACAATTTCCTCCTTCGCAAGGACCCCGGAATGCTGTTCGATCTCGCCGGCCTCGACGCGCAGAACGCCTACAAGCTGCTGGTCTCCACCGTAGTGCCGCGGCCGATCGCCTGGATCACCACGCAGGACCTGGACGGGTCGGTGAATGCCGCGCCATTCTCCTTTTTCAACGCCGTCTCCGGCGATCCGCCGGTGGTGGCGATCGGCATCGGCGGGCGCGCACCGGGCGACGTGAAGGACACCGGCGGCAATATCCGCCGCACCGGGCAGTTCGTGGTGAACATGGTCAGCGACGCGTTGGCCGAGAAGATGAACGTCACCGCGATCGACTTCGACAAAACGGTGAACGAGCTGACCGAAGCCGGCCTGACCACCGCCGCCTCCGCCAAGGTGCGCCCGCCGCGCCTCGCCGAAAGCCCGGTCTCGTTCGAGTGCGAGCGGCTGGTGATCGTGGAGGTGGGCGTGGATCGCGCCGTGGTGCTCGGCCGGGTGGTGGCGATCCACATCAAGGACGAGTTCGTGCTCGATCCCGCCCGCTGCTATGTCGATACGCCCAAGCTCGATCTGATCGGGCGCATGCACGGCGGCGGCTGGTATTCCCGCACCCGCGACCGGTTCGAACTGCCGCGCATTCCGGTGGGCGACTGGCCGGCGCGCAAAGCGGCGGAATAGGCCGGCCGAACAGCCCGGGGGGGGGGCGGCGTTCAGCCCGCGTTAACCCGGCCGGCGCAGCCTGCGGCGCCGCAAGGACCGCGCCGCCGATGCCGATGCCGCCGCCATGACCGCCCCGCTCCCCCGTGACCGGCTGCTCGCCTTCGCCTTTGCCCCGGCCGATCTCCTGGTCGCGGTTGGCGCGGACCTGCGCATCGCCTGGGCGGCCGGGGCCTTTCCCGCCCGGTTCGGCGCCCCGGCCGAACAGTTCCTCGGCCGCCCGCTCGGCTGCCTGATCGCGGGCGCGGACCAACCGATCCTGGAAGACGCGTTGCGCACCGTCACCCGCACCGGGCGCGTCCCGCCGGTGGCGGTGCGCCTGGCCGATGCCGGCGCGACTCCCTTCACCCTCGCCGCCCTGCTGCTGCCCGGGGACGAGCCGCAA
>JAJZVS010000232.1 GCA_021845555.1 Pseudomonadota bacterium | reverse complement strand
TTGACCGACCTCAGCCTGCAATACGTGCCCGCCCCGCGCACCGCCTTCGCCGGGGTGCGCAAGCTGGAGGCCGCGCACCGCATGATCGTGCGCGCCCGCCCCGACGGCGGGTTTTCGGTGGGCGAGGCGACGCGCTACTGGGAGCTGCCGCGGCCGGACGCGCCGCGGAATCCCGCCCCCGCGCGCCAGCTGGAAGGCGAACTGGTGGAGCGGCTGACCGAGGCGGTGCAGCTGCGGCTGATCTCCGACGTGCCGCTGGGCGCGTTCCTCTCGGGCGGGGTGGATTCCTCGGCGATCGTGGCGATGATGGCCCGGCTCGGCACGGCGCCGGTCAAGACGTTCTCGATCGGCTTTCCCGACAAGGCGTTCGACGAGACCCGCTACGCGCGGATGGTGGCGGAGCGCTACCATACCGACCATGAGGAGCTGATCGTCGAACCCGACGCGGCCCGGGTGATCCCGCGCCTGGTCTGGCACTACGGCGAGCCGTTCGCCGATCCGTCGATGGTGCCGACCTATTACGTGTCCGAAGTGGCGCGGCGGAAGGTGACGGTGGCACTGAACGGCGACGGCGGTGACGAGGCGTTCATGGGCTACGGGCGCTATGGCATCGCGCGCGACCTGGCGCGGCTCGGCGCGCTGCCGGGGCCGTTGCGCCGGCTCGCGGCGGGCGCGCTCCCGCTTCTGCCCGCCGCCGTGCACCGCCGCTTCGGGCACCGGCTGAACGCGCTCGCCGCGCTGCTCGGCAGCGGGGACCGGCGGGCGAGCCAGCGGTATGGTTTCGCCATCACCTATTTCATGGACGACCAGAAGCGCGAAGGCTACGCGCCGGAGATGGGGGAGTTCCTGGCCGGCTCGGCGCTGGATCGGCTGGATCCGTGGTTCGACCAGGCGCCGAGCGCGGCGACCGGGGCCAACTGGGCCGACATCCACAGCTATCTGCCGGACGACCTGATGGTGAAGGTCGATGTCGCCAGCATGGCGCACGGGCTGGAATCGCGCTCCCCGCTGCTGGATCACGTGTTGATGGAATGGGCGGCGGGCCTGCCGGAGAACGTGAAGATGCGGGGCGGGCAGACCAAGGCGATCTTCAAGCGGGCGATGGAACCGTACCTGCCGCGCGCGGTGCTGTATCGCAAGAAGATGGGCTTCGGCTGCCCGGTCGGCGAATGGCTGCGCACCGAATTGCGGGAGATGGCGCACGACCTGCTGCTGTCTCCGGCGGCGACCGGGCGGGGGATTTTCCGTCGCGCCTATGTGGAGCGGCTGCTCGCCGAGCACATGGCCGGGAGCGTGCGCCACGACGCGCGGCTGTGGGCGCTGCTGATGCTGGAACTCTGGTTCCGCATGTGGGTGGACCAGCCGGCCGAGAGCGCGCTGCTGCCGCCGGCGCTGGCCGCGTAGCGGGCGGCGCGCGGGCGGGTCGGGCGGTGATGGGGCGCGGGGATGCTGTCGCGCGCCACTGGCAAGGCCGCCGGCCTTAATCGAACAGCGTCGCCAGCCGCTGCTTCATGCTGTCGGCGATGTAGAGCGCCAGCGCCTGGATCGTCGAGGTCGGGTTCACCCCGCCCGAGGTCACCCAGATGCTGCCATCGACGATGAACAGGTTCTTCACGTCGTGGCTGCGGCCCCAGGCATTCACCACCGACCGCTCGGGATCGTTGCCCATCCGCGCCGTGCCCAGCAGATGCCCCGGACTGTTGAGCAGGGTGCGCGAGGTATAGAGATTCGTGGCGCCGGCGGCCTCGAGAATCTCCGTCGCCCGCGCGATGCCGTGCTCCATCATGCGCCGCGTGTTCTTGCCGATCGTGTAGTCGATCCGTGGCGCCGGGATGCCGTGGCTGTCCTTCAGCACCGGGTCGAGCGTCACCCGGTTGTGTTCTTCCGGCAAATCCTCGCAGGCGATGCCGATCTGCAGGCGGTGGTACAGCAACTTCCGATAGGCGCGGTGATGCGCGCTGCCCCAGGGGAGCGCGCCGACCGCGGCGCTGGTGACGGCCTCGTTCACCACGCCGGTGCCGCGGGCGAATTGCAGCGTGTAGCCGCGCACGAAATCGCGCGCGGGATCGGTCTCATAGAACTGCTTGCTCCACAGCACCGTCATCGGCGCGCGGTCGCCGTCCAGTTCCTCATCCACATAGCCGCGCACCTGGGGCCAGGGATGCAGCATCAGGTTCTTGCCGACCAGGCCGCTGGAGTTCGCCAGCCCGTTGGGGAAGCGCGCCGAGGCCGAATTCAGCAGCAGGCGCGGGGTGCCGATGCCGTTGCAGGCCAGGATCACCACTTCGGCCGGTTGGAACCGCTCGATACCATCGGGATCGTAATAGATCGCGCCGGCGGCCATGCCGTGTTCGTCGGTGGTGATCTCCCGCACGCGGCAGCGCGTGCGCAGCTCGACCCCGGCGCGGAGGGCGGCGGGCCAGTAGGTGATGTCGGTGCTGGCCTTGGCGCCCTGCGCGCAGCCGGGCGTGCAATGGCCGAGGTTGATGCAGGCCGCCCGTCCGTCATACTCGGTGGTGGCGACCGTGGTGTCCGACGGCCACCAATGCCAGCCGAGCTTGTTCATCGCCCGGGCGTAGGCCATGCCGGTGCGGCCCAGCGGGATCGGCGGCATCGGTGGCGTGCGCGGCGGCACGCCGGGATCGCCTTGGAGGCCGGAGACGCCCATCATGCGGTCGTTCTCGGTAAAGAACGGCTCCAGCGTCCAGTAATCGACCGGCCAGTCGTCGGCGATGCCGTCCAGCGAGCGGGTCCGGAAATCCGACGGATGCAGCCGCGGGAAATGCGCGGTGTAGAAGACGGTGCCGCCGCCGACCCCGTTGAAGTTGGCGACCTTCATCAATGAGTTGTCGTCGTTCACCGGGTAGTCGGTGTCGCGTCCGCGCCGGTTCGGGCTGAGATCGAAATCGCCGTACCGCCGCGCTTCCCAGTCGCGGCCGTTGCTGGGGAAGTCGGTGGGCTTGATCCAGTCGCCCTGTTCCAGGCACAGGATCTTCATCCGCGTTTCGGCCAGGCTCCAGGCCACCGCCGCGCCCGAGGCGCCGGAGCCGATGATCAGCACATCGACCTTGTCGTTGCGGGCGGTCATGGCGCGTCACGCCAGAGTTTCGGGCGCGCACGCACGGGATCGAGCAGCGACCAGTCGCCCTGCTCCAGCCGGTGGCCCTTGGGGAAGGGCGGGCGCGGCTCCAGCCCGAGGGAGCGCACGACCCGATCGTCCCGGTAGTAGCATTGCAGGACCACGCGCCCGAGGATCGTCGCGTCCGGCGTGCCGCCGGCGAGGAATGCCGCGGCCAGCGAGTCCTGGCGCGCGGCGTCGAGGCCGGCGAAGCTGCCGCCGGCCTGTGCGGCAAGCCGCGCCAGCGCGGCAAGGACGCTGTCGCGGTCGCGGCCCAGGGACCGCAGGATGTCGTCGAAGATCGCCGGGTCATCGGCGCCGGGTACGGCGAATTCCTCGCTCGGCGGGATCATGACGGCGGCGAGCGCGCGCAGATCGCGCTGTTGCGCCGAGGTCAGGGCCGTTTCTGCAGCGCTTTGCATGGCGGGCTCGGTCGAACGGGGGCAGGGGGGAGCGTACCGTGCGGGCGGCGGGTGTCAATCGGCGGAGACCGTGCGGGTCGGCGCGGGCCACCTCGTCCCGCGAGGAAAGGGCGAGGGGAGGATGGCGCTTTCTTCACCCCTCCGCTTGCGGGCGGGGCCCGGGGAGGGGTGCGACCCCGCCAACCGCCAGGGCGCGCGGAACTACGAGGAAGCGAGCGCGGCGTCCGGGTGGAGCGGCGGGCCTTTCAGGCGGCCCGGATGGTGCGGAACGGCAGGGCGACGGTTTCCAGGGTCGAGAGGTCGAGGCGGGTGGAAGCGTGGTCGATGTCGAAGCCCACCACCTCGCCGGCGGCGTCCAGATCGACGTTCAGGCCGTCCGCCACTTCGCGCACCTCGGTGCCGGGGTGGGGTTTCAGCTCGATGTAGAGGCTGTCGGTATCGGGATAGTAGTGGAGCTTCATGGGGGAGCCTCGCGGTAGCCTCGGTCGAAGAAGGCGTTATGGACGGTCTCGCCGTCCTCCAGCGTGACGACCCGCAGCACACGCTCCTGGCCGTCCCGCGGGTCGGTGACCTTGCCCCAGGATCGGATGCGCCCGTCGGGCTGGACGGATCTACGCAGGGGGCTGGCCAGGACGGCGACGAACCAGTCTGCCACAAGATAGGGTCGTTTGCGCAGGACCTGCTCGCGGAAATAGGCGGGGGTGTTCATGGGGCGGGAGCGACCGTGATGCGATGGCGTTGGTTCAGTCCGCGCCTCCGGGGGCGCTCACCGGGGACTGCCGTGCTGCCTATCATAGGAAGCGGACGCGGGCACGGTTAGGCTGCTGTTAAGACCGATCGCCCGACATTTCCGCGCATCGGCAGCCCCAGCGCGCCGCATGCGGCGCCGAATGGGTTGACAAATGGATGTACAATTGCCAAGTTTCGGCTCAGGCTTGGTCGTTGCCGGCTTCGATTGGGATCACGGCAACCGGGACAAATGCCAGACCCACGGCCTGTCGCTCGCCGCGGTCGAAAGTGCGTTCCGCGGCCCGCTCGCGGTGTTCCCGGACCCGGTGCATTCCGCCGCCGAAGAACGGTTCAAGGCGATCGGCCGGACGGGGCAGGGGCGGTGGGTGTTCATCGTGTTCACGCTGCGCGCGCTCGGCGGCGCGACGTTCATCCGCCCGATCAGCGCCCGGTACATGCATCGGAGGGAGGTCGAGCACTATGAAACCCAGGCTGCCGAAGCTGCGGAGCGATCGGGAGGCTGAGGACTTCGTCGCCCAAGCCGACCTGACCGAATACGACCTGTCGGAGATGCGGCCGGTTCGCTTCGAGTTCCAGCCGAAGGACGAACGGGTGAACATGCGGATGCCGCGTCCGCTGCTGGACGCGGTGAAGGCGACCGCGGCGAGGGCCGGGATGCCGTATCAGCGCTTCATCCGCCAGGCGTTGGAGGAGGCGGTTCGGCCGGGCAAGGCGCGGCGGGCGGGCGGGTGACGGGCGGGCCAGGTCGATCCGCGCCGGCATGAGGGGTTTCGGCGCGGGCCACTCCGTCCCGCGCCGAAAGGGCGAGGGGAGGATGGCACTTTCTTCTCCCCTCCCCTTGTGGGAGGGGCCGGGGGAGGAGTGCGACGCCGCCAACCGCCAGGGCGCGCGGGGCTACGAGGAAGCGAGCGCGGCGTCCGGGTGGAGCGGCGGGTCGTCCGGCAGGCCCTCGGGCAGGAATTCGGCGGCACCCCGGGCGACTAGGCGGACGCCCCGGCGGGCGTCAGGGCCTCGGCGAGGAGGGAGTCGAGCAGGCGGCGGCAGTGTGGCGTCGACGGTGATGAGGCTGGCTTCGAGACGGTCGCACAGGGCCATCAGGTCATCTCGTCAGGCGGCGCTGGGATAGATCCGCTCCGAACCCAGGATATCCCGCGCGTAGCCAAGGCACGCGGCAATATCCTCATGTGTCAGCGCGGGATAGGCGCGCAGCACATCCGCCTCCCCCCACCCGTCGGCGAGCAATCCAATCACGAACTCCACCGAAAGCCGTGTGCCGCGCACCACCGGCTTGCCGGCCAGGATGGCGGGGTCAAGCACGATGCGCGGCTGGGGCGGCTCGGTCATGGCACGGGATCCCGATCACGCGTGGGCAGGGCAGCAACCATACCATCTCGGCCCGTGAGCGTCATCGGGCCTGCGCGAGCAGCCGCCCCCCTACCGCTCCGTCCCCGCCCGCAGCAACGCGATCAGCCCGTCCAACTGATCGAGGTCCCCATAGCGCACCCGCAGATACCCCCCGTGCGCCGCCGGGAACAATTCCACCTTGAGCCCCAGCCGCTCGGTCAGATCCCGCTCCACCGCCTGCACGTCGGGGTCGAGCCGCGGCTGCCGGCGCGCGCCCGGCATGTCGGTCGGCACCCGCGCGGCCAGCGCCTCGGTCTGCCGGACCGACAGGCCGCGGATCGTCACCACGGCCAGCAGCGTCTCCGGCGCCGGGTGCGACAGCAGCGCCCGCGCGTGGCCGGCGGTGATGGTGCCCGCCCGCAGCGCCGCCTGCACCGGCTCCGGCAGGCCCAGCAGGCGCAGGATGTTGCTGATATGCCCGCGCGACTTGCCCACCGCGGCGGCCAGCGTTTCCTGCGTCAGGCCGAATTCGTCCAACAGCCGGTTGTAGCCCTCCGCCTCCTCCAGCGCATTGAGGTCCTGGCGCTGGAGGTTCTCCACCAGCGCTGCCGCCATCGCGTCGGCGTCCGACAGC
>JAJZVS010000231.1 GCA_021845555.1 Pseudomonadota bacterium | reverse complement strand
TTCACATAAAGCGCGTGGTGCATTCGTTCCAGCGTGCCGTCGCTCCGCCAGCGCTCAAGATAGTCGTGCACCGTGCTGCGTGGCGGCAGATCCTTCGGCAGCGCGCGCCACTGGCACCCGGCGCTCAAGATATACATCACCGCGTTCGCCACCTCGCGGATATCCACCGTCCGCTTGTTGCCGCCCCGCTTGGCCGGCGGGATCAGCGGCCCGATCTCTGCCCATTCTGCGTCGGTCAGGTCGCTCTCGTAGCGCGCCGTTGGGCGGGCATACCGTGCCCGGTTCGCCTCGGTCCACATCCTCACCCCCGAATCGATGCAGGAGGCAGGGAATCACAGGAGATTCAGTGACCTCAAGGGAAATCCGCCAACCGATTCAAAGGACTCAATTTGTTCCCGGACGGACACTGAGGGGGCTGGGGGGAAGAAGGCCCGGGGGCACGCGCCGCGGCGGATGCGGCTCCCTACCCCTCCGCCAACCCCAGCACCCGCTCCGCGTTCCGAAACGCGATCTTCTCCTTATCGGCTGCCGCCACCGGCAGCGCATCCAGGAACCGCCGCCCCACCGCGTTGGGCGCGAAGGGGTAATCCACCGAGAACAGGATCCGGTCCGCCCCGAACGTCTGCAGCGCATTCAGGAACGGCGGCAGGGTGAAGAACCCGCTGGTGGTGATCCACACCTGCTCCAGGATGGTCTGCGTCACGCTCCGCCGCAGCACCTTGGACGCCTCGGCGGCCAGGGTCTGCTCGCAGCGCGCCAGCATGAAGGGCAGCGCCTCCCCCATATGCCCGACGATCAGCTTGAGGCGCGGGTGCCGGTCCAACGCGCCGGACAGCACCAGGCGCAGCACCTGGATCGCGGTCTCGATGTGCCAGCCCCAGGCGGCGGTGGACAGCACGAAGCTCATCTGCCCCGGCAGCCCGTCGTAATAGGCCGCGCGCACCGCGGCCGGCGGGATCCCGGGATGCAGATAGAGCGGCACGTTCAGCGCCGCCGCCCGCGCCAGGATCGGGTCGAAGCGCGGATCGTCCAGGCAGCGGTCCTCGGTCAGCCCGTTGATCAACGCGCCATGGAAACCGAGGTCGCGCACCGCCCGTTCCAACTCCTCGGCCGCCGCCTCGGGGCTCTGCATCGGCAGATGGGCGAAGCCGGCCAGCCGGGCGGGATGCGCCGCGACCGCCCGGGCCAGCGCGTCGTTGTAGTCGCGCGCAAGCCGCACCCCCTCGGCCCCCGCCAGCAGATCGGCCCCGGCACCCGCGACCGAGAGCACCTGCAGATCGATCCCCGCCGCGTCCATGTCGGCCAGCCGCGCGGCGCCGAGGTCGATCAGCTCGCCCCGCCTGGTCACCTGGCTCCAGGGCACATCCGGAGGCGGGAAGCCGCGCTGGCGCGCCAGCGCCGGATCGACCCGCCCGGCCAGTTCGGGGACGATGAAGTGCTCCTCGAGGGCGATGATCCGCATGGCTTCCTCCGGGTTTCTTGTGCGGCCGGAGTGTTCCCCCCTGGCGGCACCGGTGACAAGGCCGGGCCCGACCTCTGACCGCCCGCCTTGTCGCTCGCGCTGCAATGCGATAGCACCGCCCCGCCCGCGCCCGTCCTTCGGTTGCCGCCAGGCAACCGGCCCCGCGCCCGCCCAAGACCGCGTCCCCATCCTTCCCGTCTCGCGCATGAGGTACCCATGGCCCGCAACAAGATCGCCCTGATTGGCGCCGGCAATATCGGCGGCACCCTGGCCCACCTGGTCGGCCTCAAGGACCTGGGGGACGTCGTGCTGTTCGACGTGTTCGGCGGCGTCGCCGCCGGCAAGGCGCTCGATCTGATGCAGTCCGGCCCGGTCGAGGGGTTCGACTCGCTGATGGCCGGCGGCTCGGACTACAGCGCGATCGCCGGGTCGGACGTGGTGATCGTCACCGCCGGCTTCCCGCGCATGCCGGGGATGTCGCGCGACGACCTGATCGGCAAGAACGCCGGGGTGATCGCCGAGGTGGCGCAGGGCATCAAGACCCATTGCCCGAATGCTTTCGTGATCGTCATCACCAACCCGCTCGATGCGATGGTCTGGGTGATGAAGGAGAAGTCGGGCCTGCCGGCGAACCGCGTGGTGGGCATGGCGGGCGTGCTCGACAGTTCCCGCTTCCGCCTGTTCCTGGCGCACGAGTTCAATGTTTCGGTGGAGGACGTGACCGCCTTCGTGCTCGGCGGGCACGGCGATTCGATGGTGCCGCTGACGCGCTACTCCACCGTGGCCGGCATCCCGGTGCCCGATCTTATCAAGATGGGCTGGACCACGCAGGCGAAGATCGATGCGATCGTGGCCCGCACCGCCAACGGCGGGGGCGAGATCGTGAAGCTGCTGGAACGCGGCAGCGCGTTCTATGCGCCGGCCTCCTCGGCGATCGCCATGGCCGAGAGCTACCTGAAGGACAAGAAGCGGGTGATGTCCTGCGCCGCCTATCTCACCGGGCAGTATGGCATCGACGGGCTGTATATCGGCGTGCCGGTGGTGATCGGCGCCGGCGGGGTTGAGCGGGTGGTGGAGATTGCGCTGAACGCCCAGGAAAAGGCCGCGTTCGACAAATCCTGCGCGGCGGTGAAGGACCTGATCGAGGCGTCGAAGAAACTGGTCGGCTGAACAGCAACGGGCGGGGATCGGCGCATGAATATCCACGAATACCAGGCCAAGGAGTTGCTGCGCCGCTATGGCGTCGCGGTGCTGGACGGGCATGTCGCCTGGACGGCGGAGGAAGCGGCGGCGGCGGCAGGCAAGTTGCCGGGCCCGGTGGTCGTGGTGAAGTCGCAGATCCATGCCGGCGGACGCGGCGCCGGGCATTTCGCGGACGATCCGGCCGGCAAGGGTGGGGTCCGGCTCGCCCGCTCGGCCGAGGACGCGCGCGCGGCGGCCGAGGCGATGCTGGGCCATGTGCTGGTGACCAAACAGACCGGCCCGGCCGGGCGCAAGGTGCATCGGGTGTATGTCGAAGCCGGCTGCGACATCGCGCGTGAACTTTATTTGTCGCTGCTGGTCGATCGCGCCAGCGGACGGGTCACCATCATGGCCTCCACCGAGGGCGGGATGGAGATCGAGGAGGTCGCCGCCCACACGCCCGAGAAGATCATGCGGGTGGCGATCGATCCGGCAGCCGGATTCTCCGCCTTCCAGGGCCGCAAGCTCGGCTTCGCGCTGGGGCTGACGGCGGCGCAGGTGGGGTCCTTCACCAGATTTGTCGGCGCCATGTACACGGCCTTCATCGCGCTCGACTGCGCGATCGTGGAGATCAACCCGCTGGTGGTCACCAAGGCGGGCGAGGTAGTGGCGCTCGATGCCAAGATCAGCTTCGACGACAACGCGCTGTTCCGCCATCCCGACCTGGAGAAGCTGCGCGACGAGGCGGAGGAAGACCCGAAGGAGCTGGAAGCGGCGAAGCACAGTCTGAGCTACGTCGCGCTGGACGGCACCATCGGCTGCATGGTCAACGGCGCCGGGCTGGCGATGGCGACCATGGACATCATCAAGCTGTATGGGGCGGCGCCGGCGAACTTCCTCGATGTCGGCGGCGGCGCGACGGCCGAGCGGGTGACGGCGGCGTTCAAGATCATCCTGTCCGACCCGCATGTGGAGGGGATCCTGGTCAACATCTTCGGCGGCATCATGCGCTGCGACGTGATCGCCGAGGGGGTGGTGACGGCCGCGCGCGAGGTGAAGCTCTCGGTGCCGCTGGTGGTGCGGCTGGAGGGCACCAACGTGGCGCAGGGCAAGGAAATCCTGGCAAAATCCGGCCTGCCGATCATTGCCGCCGACAACCTGGCCGACGCCGCGGAGAAAGTGGTGCGCGCCGTGAAGGAGGCCGCATAATGGCGATCCTGGTCGATGCTTCCACCCGCGTGATCTGCCAGGGCTTCACCGGCGCCCAGGGCACGTTCCATTCCGAACAGGCGATTGCCTACGGAACCAAAATGACCGGCGGCGTGACCCCGGGCAAAGGCGGCACCACGCATCTCGGCCTGCCGGTGTTCGACACGGTGGCCGAGGCCCGCGCCCGCGCCGGCGCCGATGCGACCGTGATCTACGTGCCCCCGCCCTATGCGGCGGATGCGATCCTGGAAGCGATCGACGCCGAAGTGCCCCTGGTGATCTGCATCACCGAGGGGATTCCGGTGCTGGATATGGTGCGCGTGAAGCGGGCGCTGACCGGATCGAAATCCCGCCTGATCGGGCCGAACTGTCCGGGCGTGATCACGCCCGATGCGTGCAAGATCGGCATCATGCCGGGGCATATCCACCGGCGCGGCTCGGTGGGGATCGTGTCGCGATCTGGCACCCTGACCTATGAGGCGGTGGCGCAGACCACCGCGGCCGGGCTGGGGCAAAGCTCCTGCGTGGGCATCGGCGGCGACCCGGTGAAGGGGACGGACTTCATCGAGGTGTTGGAGATGTTCCTGGCCGACCCCGAGACGAAGCAGATCATCATGATCGGCGAGATCGGCGGGCAGAGCGAGATCGAAGCCGCCGAGTTCCTGGCCCGCGAGAAGGTGAAGAAGCCGGTGGTGGGCTTCATCGCCGGCGCCACGGCGCCTCCCGGCCGGCGGATGGGTCATGCGGGCGCGGTGATCAGCGGCGGACGGGACACCGCGGCGGCGAAGATGGACGCGATGCGCGCGGCCGGGATCGTCGTTTCGGAAAGCCCGGCGGCGCTGGGCACGACGATGCTGGAGGTTCTGCGCTAGCCGCCAGCGGGTTCGGTGGCGCGAGGGGCTGGCGTCGCGCCGGAGTGGGTGCAATCGTATGTTGCCTCTTTCCGGCGCGCTTACCTTGCGTTAACCCGTCCTGCGCACACTGGGTTTCGATGCCCGACACTCCCGTTGCACCCAATGCGCCGTTCCCATACGATCCTTCCCTCGATCGCCGCGTTTCGAGGGTGGAGGGTGATATGCGCGACATGCAAGCTGGCCTCGCCCGGGTGGAAACGACGCTCGCCGAGATCAAGGCGTTACTGGCAGCCTCGCTGCCGCACCTCGCCATCCGTGCCGAACTGGCCGAATTGCGCGGCGAGATCCGCGCCGAACTCGGGGAAAAGCCGGGCAAGCTCTCTATGTGGGGCATCCTGGCCGTGCTGGTCGCCGCCTATGCCGCCGGCCTGGCCGGGCTGGCCGTGCTGAAATAGGCGGCTCCGCACGGGTGCGGGCAACCGCCCCCCACAGCGCGCGCCGCGTGGCGCGGTTGCGCCGCGGCGGACGTTCGTGCTTCCTTAACCGGTCCCCGGGTACCCCCATCGCTGCCCCGCGGGACGGAACCGGCCGGTCATGAACAAACCGCTGCACGACGTCGATTTCCTCCGTTGGACCATCGCCCAGGCCGCCGCGCTGCGGCACGCCGTAACGATGCGGATCAACACGCCCGACCCGATCGACTGGGCGAGCGTCGCCGAGGAGATCGAAGCCCTGGGCCGCTCGGAACGCGCGCAACTGCGCTCCAGGATCGCGGTGATCCTGGAGCATCTGTTCAAGCTCGCCCTGCTGCCCGCCACCGATCCACGCGCGGGGTGGTTGGACTCGATAGACACGCAGCGCCGCGAGATCCGTCGTCTGCTGAAGGACAGCCCCAGCCTGAAACGGGAGGTCCCCTCCCTGGTCGCGGACGAGCTTCCGGACGCCCGCCGCGCCGTCACCCGCGCCGCCGCCCGCCATCACGCGGCGCTGTCGGCCGATCCGGCGAGCCTTGAATTCGACGCACATCAGGTCCTGGACGACCGCTACCCGCCGGAGCCTTGACCGCGCCGGCACACTGCGCCACCTGACCGCCGCCGCGGCCCGGACGTTCCACGTCCGGGCCGCGCGCGTGCAACATGCAAGGATCACTGCCATGGCTGGCGTCGACATCCTCGCCTCGGCCTTCACCGGTGCCAACGCGGCCTTCCTGGCCGAGATCTATGCTCGTTGGGCGACCGATCCGGGATCCGTCGATCCCAGCTTCGCCGAGTTGTTCGCCGCCCTGAACGACGAATCCCGCGCGGTGCTGGAAGACGCCGCCGGCGCCTCCTGGTCGCCGCGGCCCGCAGTATTCCCCCCGGCACCCACGCCCGCCCCGGCGCGCGCCCCGATGGGCGCCGATCAGGTCCGCGACGCGATCATCCCCTCCTTGCGCGCGCTGATGCTGATCCGCAGCTATCGCGTGCGCGGGCATCTGGAGGCGCGGCTGGACCCGCTGGGCCTGACCGTGCCGAAGCCGCATCCGGAACTCGATCCGGCCGCCTACGGCTTCACCGAGGCCGATCTCGACCGCACCATCTTCATCGAC
>JAJZVS010000230.1 GCA_021845555.1 Pseudomonadota bacterium | reverse complement strand
GCCCTTGAAGCGCTTGGTCTTGCCCTTCTGCACCAGCGTGCTCACGCCGCGCACCTGGACACCGAACAGCGCCTCGACCGCGGCCTTGATCTCCGGCTTCTTCGCGTCCAGCGCCACGCGGAACACATACTGGCCGTGCTCGGACAGCATGGTCGCCTTTTCGGTGATCACCGGGTTGCGGATGATCTGGTACATCGCCTCGCGCGACAGCACCGGACGACGGCGCGGCTTCGCCTTCGGCTGGGTCTCGCTCATGCCGCGTCTCCCTCGGCCGGGGCGGCGGATGCTTCGTGACCCAGGCGCTGCTTCAGCCCCTCGATGCCCGCGGCGGTGATCGCCAGGATATCGTGGCGCAGGATGTCATACACGTTGGCGCCGATCGTCGGCAGCACGTCGATGCCGAGGATGTTGCGGCTGACCCGCAGGAAGCCCGCGTCCACCGCGCTGCCATCGACGATCAACGCCGAATGCCAGCCCAGCGCCTTGACCCGGCGCGCCAGGTCCTTGGTCTTCGCGCCCTCCCCGGCCGTGGCGGCGTCCAGCACCACCAGCTTGCCCTCGGCCTGCTTCTGCGACAGCACCGAGATCAGACCGAGCCGACGCACCTTTTTGTTCAAGCTGTACTCGTGCGAGCGCACCACCGGTCCGTGCACCACGCCGCCATGGCGGAACTGCGGCGCCCGCAGGCTGCCCTGGCGCGCGTTGCCGGTGCCCTTCTGGCGATAGGGCTTCTTCGTGGTGCCCTGCACCTCCGACAGACCCTTCACCTTGTGGGTGCCGGCGCGGCGCCTGGCGAGCTGCCAGTGCACCACACGCGCAATGATGTCGGCGCGCGGCTTCGCGGCAAAAATCTCATCCGGCAGTTCGGCGCTGCCGGCCTCGGTATTGTCGAGCGTTCTGATGGTGACCTGCATGGGTCCGTTCCTCAACCCGCCGCCGGCGCTTCGAGCAGCGCCGCCGGATAGGGCACGTCCGCCGGGCGCGGACGCTTCACCGCGTCGCGCACCAGGACGTAGCCATTCTTTCCGCCGGGCACCGCGCCGCGCAGCATCAGCAGCCCTTTTTCGACATCGACCGACGCCACGACCAGATTGAGCGTCGTCACCCGCTCGACCCCGAGATGGCCGGCCATCTTCTTGTTCTTGAAGGTCTTGCCGGGGTCCTGCCGGTTGCCCGTGGACCCATGGCTGCGATGGCTGACCGACACGCCGTGACTGGCTTCCAACCCGGCGAAGTTCCAGCGCTTCATCGCCCCGGCGAAGCCCTTGCCCTTGCTGGTCGCGGTCACATCGACCAGCTGACCTTCCAGGAAATGCGCCGCCGACAGGCTCGCGCCCGGCTCGAGCAGCGCATCTTCCGCCACCCGGAACTCGGCGAGCTTCACCTTCGGCTCCACCTTCTGCTTGGCGAAATGGCCGCGATTCGGCTTGGAGACGTTCTTCACCTTGGCCTTGCCCAGACCAAGCTGCACGGCGGTGTAGCCGTCCGTCTCCATGGTCCGCGTCGCGACCACCTGAAGCGTATCCAGGTGCAGCACGGTCACCGGCACATGCGTGCCGTCGTCGCGGAAAATCCGCGTCATACCGAGCTTCCTGGCGAGTAATCCGGTGCGCATCGTTCCCGCCCTAGATCTTGATCTCGACATCGACGCCAGCCGCCAGGTCGAGCTTCATCAAAGCATCGACCGTCTGCGGCGTCGGCTCGACGATATCGAGCAGCCGGCGATGCGTGCGCATCTCGAACTGCTCGCGGCTCTTCTTGTCCACGTGCGGCGACCGGTTCACGGTGAACCGCTCGATATGCGTGGGCAGCGGGATCGGGCCGCGAACGCGGGCACCCGTGCGCTTCGCCGTGTTCACGATCTCCTTGGTGCTGTTGTCGAGCACACGGTGATCGTACGCCTTGAGGCGGATGCGGATATTCTGGTTGTCCATCGTTCGCTTTTCCGTGGCGGCCAAAACGACCGCCGGCCCCACCGAAGGGTGAGGTGCCGGCGTCCGTTGCAGTCCTTAGGCGGTAATCGAGGCGACGACGCCGGCACCCACGGTCCGGCCACCCTCGCGGATGGCGAACCGCAGACCCTCGTCCATCGCGATCGGCGCGATCAGCTCCACATCCATCGACACGTTGTCGCCGGGCATCACCATCTCGGTGCCCTCCGGCAACTGCACGACGCCGGTCACGTCGGTGGTGCGGAAATAGAACTGCGGCCGGTAGTTGGTGAAGAACGGCGTGTGACGGCCGCCCTCTTCCTTCGTCAGCACGTAGGCTTCGGCCTTGAACTTGGTGTGCGGCGTGATCGAGCCAGGCTTGGCCAGAACCTGGCCGCGCTCCACGTCCTCGCGCTTGGTGCCGCGCAGCAGGGCGCCGATGTTGTCGCCCGCCTCTCCGCGATCGAGCAGCTTGCGGAACATCTCGACGCCGGTGACCACCGTCTTCACGGTGTTCTTGATGCCGACGATCTCGACTTCGTCGCCCACGTTCACCACGCCGCGCTCGACACGCCCCGTCACCACGGTGCCGCGGCCGGAGATCGAGAACACGTCCTCGATCGGCATCAGGAACGGACGGTCGGTCGCGCGCACCGGCTGCGGGATGTAGGCGTCCACCGCTTCCATCAGCTTCAGGATCGCCTGCTCGCCCATCTCCGGGTTCCGGTCTTCCAGCGCGCACAGCGCCGAGCCGCGGATGATCGGGATGTCGTCGCCGGGGAACTGGTAGGAGGACAGCAGCTCGCGCAGCTCGAGCTCGACCAGCTCGATCAACTCGGGGTCGTCCACCATGTCGATCTTGTTGAGGAACACCACCAGCGCCGGCACGCCGACCTGGCGGGCGAGCAGGATGTGCTCGCGCGTCTGCGGCATCGGACCGTCGGCGGCGGAGACCACCAGGATCGCGCCGTCCATCTGCGCGGCACCGGTGATCATGTTCTTCACGTAGTCGGCGTGGCCGGGGCAGTCCACGTGCGCGTAGTGGCGGTTCGCGGTCTCATACTCCACATGCGCGGTGGAGATCGTGATGCCGCGCGCCTTTTCCTCGGGCGCCTTGTCGATCTGGTCGTACGCCGTGAAGGTGGCGCCGCCGGTCTTGGCCAGAATCTTGGTGATCGCCGCGGTCAGCGACGTCTTGCCGTGATCCACATGCCCGATCGTGCCGATATTGCAGTGCGGCTTGGTGCGCGCGAATTTCGCCTTGGCCATCGTCTTGTCTCCGTGGACCTAAATCTGCGTCCAGTTGGGGTCCAGTTGGGGTCCGTACCGTACCAGTGATGCTACCAGCGGTAATGGCTGAAAGCCTTGTTGGCCTCCGCCATCCGGTGGGTGTCTTCCCGCTTCTTCACCGCCGCGCCGCGGTTGTTCACCGCGTCCAGCAGCTCGTTCGAAAGCCGGTCTTCCATCGTCTGCTCGCCGCGCTTGCGGGCCGCGTCGATGAGCCAACGAATGGCCAGCGCCTGACGCCGCTCGGTGCGGACTTCGACCGGCACCTGGTAGGTGGCACCACCCACCCGGCGCGAGCGCACTTCCACCGCCGGCTTCACGTTATCCAGAGCCTCGTGGAACATGCGCACCGGGTCGGCCTGCTGGCCGCCCCGCTTGCGCAGCACATCGAGCGCCGAATAGACGATGGTCTCGGCGACCGACTTCTTGCCGTCGTACATCAGCGCGTTCATGAAACGCGTGACGACGACATCGCCGAACTTGGCGTCCGGCAGGATTTCGCGCTTGACGGCGCGGTGACGGCGGGACATCGCGACTTCTCCCTACTTCGGCCGCTTCGCGCCATACAGCGAACGACGCTGCCGGCGCTTGGCGATGCCCTGGGTGTCCAGCACGCCGCGGAGGATATGGTACCGCACGCCCGGCAAGTCCTTCACGCGACCGCCGCGGATCAGCACCACCGAGTGCTCCTGCAGGTTGTGCCCCTCACCGGGGATGTAGCACACAACCTCGTAGCCGTTGGTCAGCCGCACCTTGGCAACCTTGCGCAACGCCGAGTTGGGCTTCTTCGGCGTGGTCGTATAGACGCGCGTGCAAACGCCGCGCTTCTGCGGGCAGGCCTGCAGGGCCGGCACAGTATTGCGCGTCTTCTGCGGCTCGCGCCCCTTGGCGATGAGCTGGTTGATGGTCGGCATGGACCCTCTGTTTCGTCTCTAACCCAATGGCCCTGACAACAACCTCTCCGTCGAACCGCCGCCGTCCACGGGCAAAACCCGCGCGCATGGGGGAAACCCCACGGTTGCGGGTGGTAAAGCTGGCCTGCGGCCTGGGCCATCGGTCGAGGACCGACGGCGGCGCCACATGCGGGGCTTCTGCCTGCGAGACGACGGCCACCCGAAACATCGGAGCGGCCGGCCAAGGCGGCGGAACCTAGGGGCGGTCGCGAGGTGAGTCAAGCACCCCTGCCGCACCGGCTTCACACGTCCGGGTTCCGGACGCACAGTAGGGCGAACAACGTAAGGACAGCAACGCCATGGGCGAAACCACGCCGCTGATCGCCGTCAGCCAGGCCGGCCCGATCGCCACGATCGCGCTGCGCCGGCCGCCCAACAACTTCGTCAGCGTGCCCCTGATCGCGGCGATCGCCGATGCGCTGGAACAGCTCGATCGCGAACCCGCGTGCCGCGCCGTGGTCCTCTGCGCCGACGGCAAGCATTTCTGCGCCGGCGCCGATTTCTCCACCCGCGGCCCGGACGGCAGGGCCGAGCCGGTCACGCGCGGGCGACATCTCTACAAGGAAGCGATTCGCCTCTGGCGTACCGCCAAGCCGATCGTCGCCGCCGTGCAGGGGGCCGCGATCGGCGCCGGACTCGGTCTGGCGGTGATGGCCGATTTCCGCCTCGCCTGCCCGGAAGCGCGCTTCTCCGCCAATTTTACCCGGATGAACTACCATCCCGGCTTCGGCCTGACCGTCACCCTGCCCCGTCTGATCGGCCCCCAGCGCGCCGCGCTGCTGATGTACACGGGCCGCCGCGTCAGCGGGGAGGAGGCGCTGGCGATGGGCCTGATCGACCGCCTGGTGCCCGCCGAGGACCTGCGCGCCGCCGCCACCGAGCTGGCGACGGAGATCGCCCAGTCCGGCCCCCTGGCAGTCCAATCCACCCGGGAGACGCTGCGCCGCGGCCTCGCCGAAGCGGTGCAGGCGGCCACCGAACGCGAATACGAGGAACAGGACTGGCTGCGGCACACCGAGGATTTCCGCGAGGGCACGCGCGCCATGGCGGAACGCCGGCTGCCGGACTTCAAGGGGATGTAACTGGAAAGGGCCTGAGATGGGACAGCTGGACGGCAAGACGGCCATCGTCACCGGCGCCTCGCGCGGCATCGGCGCCGCCATCGCCACCTTGTTCGCCGCGGAGGGCGCACGGGTGGTCTGCGCCGCACGCACGCTGCACGAGGGCGACCACCGGCTGCTGGAAGGCTCGCTCGCCGGCACCGTGGCACTGATCGAGGCCGCCGGCGGCGCGGCCCGCGCCGTGCCGGCCGACGTGTCCGACGAAGCCTCCTGCCGCGCCCTGGTGGCGGCAGCGCGCGCCGCCTTCGGCCCGGTGGATATCCTGGTGAACAACGCGGCGCTGACGTACTACCAGCCGATCGCCGACATGCCGACCAGCCGCTGGGTGCGCGCCTTCGCCGTTGACGTGCACGGACCGTTCATGCTGGCGAAGCTGGCTCTGGAGGACATGATCCCGCGCCGGTCGGGGGCGATCGTGAACATCAGCTCGGGTGCGGCGATCGGGCCGGGGCGCGGGCCGTATGCCGACACCGCGGTGCGCGGCGGCACGATGTACGGCGCGGTCAAGGCGGCGCTGGAGCGCTTCACCCAGGGGCTGGCGCAGGAGGTGGCCCAATATGGCGGGATCAGCGTCGCGGCGGTCTCGCCGTCGCGGGTGGTCCCTACGCCGGGCACGGTGTACCACAAGCTGGTCACCGGGCTGGACGATCCGCGCGGCGAGCCACCCGACTACATGGCCCGCGCCGCGCTGGTGCTGGCCGCCTCGCCGGCGGCGCGGGTGAACGGGCGGGTGACCTACAGCCAGCAGATCCTGCATGAGTTCGGCCTGCTGGCGCATCCCGCCGGGCGCGGGGTGGACACGCCTGGCTCGGGGTATTCGCAGATCTAGCCCTGATTTCTCACAGGATCGCGGAGCGATGGCGAAGGGATTTGTCGTGTCAGGGGTTTTGCGCGACGCGCCCAATACAGGGCGTATTGGCAAGGAGCGCAAAGCCCCTGACGCGGCAAAGACCAAGCCAGCGCCCGCGCAGACTGTGAGAAATGCGGGCTAGCCCGGATTTCTCA
>JAJZVS010000229.1 GCA_021845555.1 Pseudomonadota bacterium | reverse complement strand
TCCGATCTGGGTCCGGGCGCCTCCGGACCGGATGGCAGGTGCCGGGCAACGCCGGTTGCGCGATGGCAGAACGCTGGTATAAACGACTACAGAGCGGACAGTACAGCGGAAGACAACATGGGCGGTTTGACCTTGTTTTCTTCTACGGATCAGGAGAACCGAACGGTGGAAGACATCACGAAGACGGTCATCCAGATCATTTCCAGGGAGCTCAAGATTCCCGAGGAACGTTTGAGCCCGGACACAGCGTTGCAGGACCTTGGCGTGGAATCGCTCGATTTGATCGAGATCATCTTCGCGCTTGAAGAAGAGTTCGACATCAGCATCCCGTTCAACGCGAACGAGGCGGCGACCCCCGGCAAGGAGGGCGCCCCGCAGAGCGGATTGGGCAAGTTGGAGACTATCGAGCAGATTGCCGCAGCCGTGAAGCGATTGGTGGACAGGAAGCCCGCTGCATGAACCGCGTCGTCATCACGGGGATTGGCGTCGTATCCCCGGTCGGATCGACACTCGAAGAATTCTGGTCGGCTCTCGTGGCAGGGCGGTCGGGCATCGGTCCTTTCACGGTCGCCCGGAGCGACCGGCTGACCACGCGCGTCGCGGCCCAGGTTCCCCAGTGGGATCCCGCGCCGTTGTTGGATTCCAAGCAGCGCGGCGCGCTCGACCGCTTTGCGCAGTTCGCTGTCGTGGCTGCGCGGGCCGCCGTTCTGGATTCGGGCCTGACAATATCGGCGCAGCTTGCCCTTGAGACAGCAACGGTCATCGGGAGTGCGTCCGGCGGCCAGACGACGATGGATGACGCCTACTACAGGCTGTACGCCGAAAATGCGTCGCGCCTGCATCCGCTGACGGTGCCGCGGTTGATGACGAGCGCGGCGGCAAGTCAGGTGGCCATGGACCTGGGCTTGAAGGGGCCGGCGTTTTGTCCCTCGACCGCGTGCGCGGCGGGGACGCATGCGATCGGGATGGCGTTCCACATGCTCCGTTCCGGCCAGGCCGCCATCGCCGTGGCCGGCGGTGCCGAAGCATGCCTGACGGCGGGAACGATCAAGGCGTGGGAATCGCTCCGCGTGCTCAGCCAGGATACCTGCCGGCCCTTTTCCCGCACGCGGTCGGGGCTGGTGCTGGGCGAAGGGGCCGCCGTGCTGCTGCTGGAGGAGCGCGGCCACGCGCTGGCCCGAGGGGCGCGCGTCTATGCGGAGATCGTCGGTTTCGGCATGACCGCGGATGCCTATGAGATCACCGCGTCCGATCCCGACGGCGCCGCGCGGGCCATGCGGGCGGCGCTGCGGGATGCGAAAAGGAACCCCTCCGACGTCGGCTACGTCAATGCACACGGTACCGCAACGGCCCAGAACGATCGATCGGAGACGACGGCCCTGCGGCACGTCTTCGGGCTGGAAGCCTCGCGCATTCCGGTGTCATCCAGCAAGGCCGTGCTCGGCCACGGACTGGGCGCCGCCGGGGCGCTGGAAATGGCGGTCACCGCGCTTGCGCTCCATCGGCAGATAATTCCACCGACGGCGAATTTCGAGGAGACGGATCCCGAATGCGATCTCGATGTCGTGCCGAATGTGGCGCGACAGGCGAAGATCGATCTCGCGATGTCGAACTCCTTCGCCTTTGGCGGCCTGAACGCCGTACTCGTGGCCCGGCGCGCGTAGGCCCGCGGGCCGATATTTCGGCCACGGCCGGTTCACGCGCAAGCAGGTGTCGTTGCATCAATTGCTCCCGAATCAAGCCTCCCGACCCAAGGCGGCGCCTTACGGCTACAGGGTCGCAGCTGCGCGCGGTGTTGGGTAGCTTCGGAAAATACCTAGCCAGCGCCCGCGCAGACTGTGAGAAATACGGGCTAGGGGCCAGCCCCAAACCGGACCGCCCCGGGCTTGCCGGCGCCGTGCCGAAATGGCGTCCGCGGCGGGATTCGAACCCACGGCCCCAGGATTCATCCCACTTCGGCTTTCGCCGCCGGTCCCGGCACGCCGGGACCGTTCGTGGTCTGGACTGTCCCTTCACCCTGGGCCCCGGCCGCGATGGCCGAAGCCGGTAGGTGCCGCCCGTCCAGTCTCTACACCTTCCCCGGCCGGGGCCGGGGCTTGGCTCGGGATCGGCAGGGCCGAAGCCGGCCGCAGCTTTCCCCGACTTTGAGCGGATCCGTGGCGCCGTTTCCGATCGCCACGCCCAGTTGGCAACAAGGAATCCTGTGCTCTATCCTGCTGAGCTACGCGGACGCACGCCACCGCTTGGCTGCGGCGGCCGGGCACATATAGCCGTGATCGTGATCGCGCGACAGCCCATTCCCCGTCGGCGCGTGGCATGATGCCAGCGGCCCTGCCGGATGGCCGCGCACCAAGGATGCCCGATGTCGGATTTCCCGGCTCAGCCCCCCCCCGTGCCACCCGCGTCCGCGGAACTGTCGCGCGTGGCCAATCTGCTCGGCGTCATGGTGGCGGTGCTCGCGGTCGCCTGCCTCTATCTGGCGCGCGCGGTGCTGATCCCGCTTACCCTCGCGGTGCTGCTCAGCTTCCTGCTGGCGCCGCTGGTGCGCCTGATGCGGATGCTGCGGCTGGGCCGGACCCTGTCGGCGATCGCCGCTGCGCTGATCGGGCTCGGCCTCGTGCTGGCACTGGCCGGGCTGATCGGCACCCAGATCGCCGGGCTGGCCGGCAATGTCCCGCGCTACCAGATCACCGTGGAGCACAAGGTGGCGGCAGTGCGGGCGGACGTGCTCGGTCGCCTGGCGGTGTTCTCCCGCCGGTTCGCCATTGCGCCGCCACCGCCGCCAGCTCCCGCGGCCCGGCCGGGCGCGGCGCACAAGCCGGCGCTGAAGGCACCGCCCGTGGAGGCTCCGAAAGCGGCGACCTCCTCGCAACTCGGCGCGGCGTTCCAGCTCGCCGAGCGGGTGCTGCTGCCGATCGCCAGCCCGCTCGGCACCGCGGCGATCGTCTTCGTCGTCGCCATCTTCATTCTGTTGCAGCGCGAAGATCTGCGCGACCGGCTGATCCGCGTGCTCGGGTCGGGCGATTTGCACCGCACCACCTTGGCGATCGACGACGTCGGGCGCCGGCTCAGCCGCTATTTCCTCGCCCAGCTCGCGATGAACGCCGGCTTCGGCGCGGCGATCGGCCTGGGGTTGGCGGTGATCGGCGTGCCGAGTCCGGTGCTGTGGGGCACGCTCGGGATGCTGATGCGATTCGTGCCATATATCGGCACGCCGCTGGCGGCGCTGCTGCCGATCGCGCTCGCCGTCGCTTCCGCGCCCGGTTGGGGCCTGGCGCTCTGGACCGTCGCCCTGTTCGTTACGACCGAGCTGCTCGCATCCCAAGCGGTCGAGCCGTTTCTGTATGCGCGCAGCACCGGGCTGTCGCCGTTCGCGGTGGTGGTGGCGGCGGTCTTCTGGACCTGGGCCTGGGGGCCGATCGGGCTGATCCTGTCCACTCCGCTGACCGTCTGCCTGGTGGTGCTCGGCCGGCACGTGAAGCGGCTGGAGTTCCTGGACGTGCTGCTCGGCAACCGCCCGGCGCTGTCGCCTGTCGAGAGCTTCTACCAGCGCCTGCTCGCCGGCGATCCGGACGAGGCGCAGGACCACGCCGAAATGCTGCTGCGCGACCGCTCGCTGGCCGAATACTACGACGAGGTGGCGGTGAGGGGGCTGCAACTGGCCACCGCCGATGCCGCCCGCGGCGTGCTCACGCCCGCGCATCTCGAACGCATCCGCGTCGCAATCGGCGAGATGCTGGGTGAACTCGACGTGCCGGCCGAGAGCGACAAGCCTCCGCCCGAGGACGCGCCGTCGGACAGCGGCCCCCGCAGCGCTGCCCCCGTGGTGCTGTGCATCGCCGGTCGCGGCCCGCTGGACGATATCGCGGTGGAGATGCTCGCACAGTTGCTCCGCAACGCCGCGCTGGACCCGCGCGTCCTGCCGCACGCTGCCGTGACACGCGCCCGGATCGCCGCGCTCGATCCGCACGAGGTGGCGGTGGTGGTGCTGTGCTACCTCGATCTGTCAGTGGCGCCGGCGCATCTGCGCTTCCTGCTGCGCCGGCTGCGCGAGCGCGTACCTGGCCGGCCGATCGTCGTGGGCCTGTTCTCGGCCGAGGAGCCGCCGGCGGAGGTCGCCCGGCTGCTGGCCGCGGTCGGTGCCGACCGTCCCGCGTCCAGCCTGCGCGGCCTGGTGGAGGCCTGCCAGGAGCTGGCCGCGCCCGCGGCTGCCACGCCGGCTTCCCCCGTCGGCGCGCAAGCGGCAGAGTAGGGCACCAACCGAGGGAGTCGCCCACCATGGCCAACAAGGTCATCATCAGCTGCGCCGTGACGGGCGCCATCCATACGCCCAGCATGTCGGACTACCTGCCGATCACGCCCGAGGAGATCGCGCGGTCCTCGATCGAGGCGGCCGAAGCGGGCGCGGCGATCATCCATCTGCACGCGCGCGACCCCGAGACCGGCGAACCCACGCCCGATCCGTCCGTGTTCATGCGCTTCCTGCCGGTGATCAAGCAGAGCACCAACGCGGTGGTGAACATCACCACCGGCGGCGGGCTGAACATGTCGCTCGACGACCGGCTGGAGGCGCCGCTGATCGCCAAGCCGGAGATGTGCAGCCTGAACATGGGCAGCATGAACTTCAACATCTCCCGCGCCGCCGACCGGGTGAAGACCTGGAAGCACGCCTGGGAGAAGCCCTATCTGGAACGCACCGAGAATTTCATCTTCCGCAACACCTTCAAGGACATCGAAGGCATCGTCGAGCGCCTGGGCAAGGGCCACGGCACGCGGTTCGAGTTCGAGTGCTACGACGTCGGCCATCTCTACAACCTGGCCTATTGCCTGGAACGCAAGATCGTCGAGCCGCCGCTGTTCGTGCAGACGATCTTCGGCATTCTCGGCGGCATCGGCGCCGAGCCGCGCAATCTTTTGTTCATGAAGGAAACGGCCGACCGGCTGTTCGGCGACCAGTATGTCTGGTCCACCCTGGCCGCGGGACGACACCAGATGGCCTTCACCACCATGGCCGGCATCCATGGCGGGCATGTTCGCGTGGGGCTGGAGGACAGCCTCTATCTTGGCAAGGGCCAGATGGCCAAATCGAACGCGGAACAGGTGGCGAAGATCCGCCGCATCCTGGAGGAGCTCAGCCTGGAGATTGCGACGCCGGACGAGGCGCGCGCGATGCTGTCGCTGAAGGGCGGCGATCGGGTGGGATTCTGAGGCGGTAGGGGGAGCGGGCGCCGACGGCGACCGCTCCCTTCCGCGCTATGCCATGGCCGGAAGCGCCCCGGCCTCCGGCAGGTGGATCGGCTCGCGCACCACCACCAGATAGACGATCGCCGACAGCACCGAGACCACCGCCGCCAGGATCAGCGCCGGCACGAACGACCCGCTCGCCTGCACGATGAAGCCGGTCAGCATCGGCGCCAGCGCGCCGCCCAGGAAGCCGCCGAAATTCTGCATCGAGCCCAGCGAGGCCACGCCTTTCGACGGCGCCGCCACCACCGCCAGCGCCCAGATCGTCGCGCCGGCCAGGTTGCCCGCGAACAGCGCCACGGAAATGGCCGCGATCGCCGCGGTGTTGGACGGGATCAGCGCGGCGAAGATGGTGCAGCCTGCCGCGCCCACCATCCCCAGGATGATCGGCAGCCTGCGGCTGTTCACCGGGGAGAAGCCGGCGCGCACCAGCCGGTCCGCCACCCAGCCGCCGAACAGGCTGCCCACGACGCCGAACACATAGGGGATCGCCGCCAGCCAGCCGGTGTGCGGAATGCTCACGTGGCGTTGGATTTCCAGATATCCCGGCAGCCAGGCGGCATACAGCCAGATCATGTACCCGTTGCCGAAATTGCCGAAGATCATGCCCCAGGTGGTGCGGTACCCGAACAGGGACCGCCATTCCGCGAAGCTGACGCGGCCGCCGTGGGTATGATCCTCGCCTTCGTCGAGGTAGCGCTCCTCCTCGGCGGTGAGCTGAAAGGACTCGCGGTCACGGTAGATCGCCCACCAGATCAGGCCGAGCACGATGCCGGCAATGCCGATGATGATGAACATCGAGCGCCAGCCGAAGCTCAGCATCAGGAAGGTCAGCAGCGGCGGGGCGATGGCCGGGCCCACCGTGGAGGCGGAGTTGAAGATCCCGGTCGGCGTGCCGCGGTCGCGGATGTTGAACCAGGTGCGCACCACCTTGGCATCGAGCGGGAATTGCGGCGCCTCGCCGATGCCGAGCAGCACCCGGGTCCAGGCGAACTGCGCCATCGAGCCGACGAACCCGGCCCAGACCTGCGCCAGCGACCACACCACCGCGCCGAGACCAAGCAGCAGCCGC
>JAJZVS010000228.1 GCA_021845555.1 Pseudomonadota bacterium | reverse complement strand
GCCTAGCCCGCATTTCTCACAGGATCGCGGCGCGATGGCGAAGGGATTTGTCGTGTCAGGGGTTTTGCGCGACGCGCCCGATACAGGCCGTATCGGCAAGGAGCGCAAAGCCCCTGACGCGGCAAAGACCGAGCCAGCGCCCGCGCAGACTGTGAGAAATACGGGTTAGGCGCGCCGGCCGTTCCCGCGGCACAGGGGGAACGGCGCGACCGCGTCAGCCTTCGCCGGCGGCGAAGCGCACCGCTTCCTCGGCGGCGCGGAACAGGGCGCGGGCCTTCTGGCGGCATTCCTCCTGCTCGGCCGCCGGATCCGAATCGGCCACGATCCCGGCGCCGGCCTGCACATACATCGTGCCGTCCTTCACCAGCGCGGTGCGCAGGCCGATGCAGGTGTCCATCGTGCCGTTGGCGGCGAAATAACCGATGCAGCCGGCGTAGATGCCGCGCCGCGTGGTCTCCAGCTCCTCGATGATCTCCATCGCGCGGACTTTCGGCGCGCCCGACAGCGTGCCGGCGGGGAAACCCGCCACCAGCGCGTCCAGCGCGTCCAGCCCCTCGGCCAGCCGGCCTTCGACATTGGAGCTGATGTGCATGACATGGCTGAACCGCTCGACCACGAAGCTCTCGGTCACTTTCACGCTGCCGAGCGCCGAGACCCGGCCGACATCGTTGCGGCCGAGATCGAGCAGCATCAGGTGCTCGGCGCGTTCCTTCGGATCGGCGAGCAACTCGGCTTCCAGCGCCTGGTCTTCCTCATGCGTGGCGCCGCGCCGGCGGGTGCCGGCGAGCGGGCGGATTGTCACCGTGCCGTCGCGCAGCCGCACCATCAACTCGGGGCTCGACCCGACCACGGAGAAGCCGCCGAAGTCGAGGAAAAACAGGAACGGTGCCGGATTGATCCGCCGCAGCGCGCGATAGAGCGCGAAGGGCGGCAGTGCGAACGGGACGGAAAACAGCTGGCTGAGCACGATCTGGAACGCGTCGCCGGCGGCGATGTACTCCTTCGCCCGTCCCGCCGCGGCCATGAACGCCTCCGGCGTCAGCGTGGAGGCCGGCGCGGGCGGCGGTGGCAGGGCGACCGGCGGGGCCGGGCGGGGCAGGGGGCGATCGAGCGCGGCGCGCGCGTCGGCCAGGCGCGCCTGCGCCGCGGCGAAGGCCGTCTCCGCCGTCACCTCGGTGCGCGGATAGACCGGTGCGGCCAGGGTGAGCTCGTCGTTCACGTTGTCGAAGATCGCGAACAGCGTCGGCCGCAGCAGGATCGCTTCCGGCACGCCGAGCGCGTCGGGGTTCTTCGCCGGCAGCCGCTCCATCAGCCGGACCATGTCGTAGCCGAGATAGCCGACCAGCCCGCCGGCCATCGGCGGCAGGCCGGGCGGCAGGTCGAGCTTGGTTTCGGCGATCAGCGCGCGCAGGCTGTCCAGCGCCGGGCGATCTTCCGTCACGAAGGCGTGCGGCGCGGCGGCGGCGTGGCGGTTCACCTCCGCGCGCCCGTCGCGGCAGCGCCAGATCAGGTCGGGTGCCATGCCGATGATCGAATAGCGACCGCGCGCCGCGCCGCCTTCCACGCTTTCCAGCAGGAAGGCGTTCGGCTGGCCGTGCGCCAGCTTCAGATAAGCCGCGACGGGAGTTTCGAGATCCGCGACGCCGCGCCAGGTCACCAGGGTCCCGCGGCCGGAGTCGTAGGCGGCGCGGAATCCGGCAAAGCCGGCGGGAAGCGGGGCGTTCATGCGGGCACCTCTATTGGCCGGCGTTGACGAAACTGTCGAACACCGTGTGGTCGATCTCGGGGTGGGCGCGCGCGCGCAGCGCCGCGGCGAATTCGTTGGCCACGTCCCCGGCGATGGAGCGGCCGAGCGTGGCGCGCAGCGCGGCGTAGGCGGCGGCATCCTGCTTCGGGTCCGGCGGCACGATCTGATCCGGCACCGCGACCACGAAGCCGCCGGCGGTCTGCACCATGGTCGGCTCGTGGGGCTTGAGGGAGAACAGCACGCGCTGCAATGCCGCCGGCATGCCGGCCACCGGCGCCGCGCGGCCCACCAGCGGCGTGGTGGTGACGGGCAGGGAACCGGCGGCGGCGGCGAGCGTCTCGCCCTGATCCAGCCGGGCCAGCACGCCGGCCGCGGTCCGCTCGGCTTCCTTTTGCAGCGCCGCCTGCTCCCAGGCGGTGGCAACCTCGGTTCGCACCGTGGCGAAGGGCTTCGGCGCGGCCGGAATGACCTTCTCGACCGTGAGCGCGTAATAGGACGACGCGCCGCCGTTGGGCGCCGGGACTTCCACCAGCTGGGCCGGAGGTTCGCCGGGCTGGGTCGTAAAGGCCGCGGCGGCGATCGCCTTGGCGAGCGCCGGCGGTCCGGGGATCGGCGCCGGCCCGCCTTCCGGCGTGATGCCCGCCGCGTCGAGCGTACCTGTCATGCCCACCAGCCCGTCGTTGCCCGGCAATTTGCCGAGACCGGCGCCGGTGCCCAGGATGTCGTCGATCTTCTGCGCTACGTCGTAGATTTTCTGCGCCGCCCGGTCGGCCAGCACCTTCTGTTCCAGTTCGCCACGCACCTGCGCGAAGCTGCGCGCCGCGCCCGCCTGGATGGCGGTGACCCGCAGCACGTCCCAGCCCAGCGCGGTCCTGACCGGCGGCGGCACGCTCTCCGCCGGCGCGGCGAAGGCCGCCTTGGCGAGGGCGGGATCGGGGATGCCGGCCGCGGTGGTCGTGTCGAGCGTCACCGCGGTGCCCCCCGCGGCCTTGGCGGCCGCCTGCATCGCCGTCCAATCGGCCGCCGGCGCGCCGGGGCTGCCGCGCCACTGCGCCGCCAGCGCTGTCGCCTTGGCCGCGTCGTGGAGCACCAGCACCTGCAGCGACCGCCGCTCCGGCTGCACGAACGCCGCCTTGTGCTGGTCGTAATAGGTCCGCAGCTCGGCCTCGGTCGCGGTCATCGTCTTGGCCAGCGCCTGCGGCGTCAGCACCACCAGCTTGATCTTGCGGTATTCGGGGGAGCGGTAGCGCCAGGGATGGTTGGCGTACCAGCGGCGTAGCGCCGCTTCGCTCGGCAAGGGTGGCGCGGGGGCGGCGGCGAAGGTCGCTTCGACCATCCGGGCCGAGCGGCGCTCGCCCTCGAAGGCGAACACCTTGTTCACCAGCAGCGCCGGCGGCGCGACGCCGGCGACCAGCGCGCCCACCAGCTGCTGCTGCGCGATCTGCCCACTGATCATGCCGAGGAAGCGCGGCTCGGTCAGCCCGTTGCTTTGCAGCACGGCGTTCAGCTTGCCGCGGTCGAACTGCCCGCCGGCGCCCTGGAAGGCCGGCATGGCGAACACCGTCTGGCGCACCGCGGTGTCCGGCACGGCGATGCGCAGCCGGCGCAGCTCGGCGCTCAACGCGGCCTGCGCGATCACCTGATCCAGCGCGGCGTTCGCCACCTGGCGGCGCAGCGCGGCGGTGACGTTCTGGCCTTGCGGCAGGCGCTGCTCGGCCAGGGCGAGGTCGCGCTCGAACACCGCGTTGAACTGCGCCGGTTCGATCGTGCGTCCGCCCACCTTGGCAAGCCAGGTGGACTGGCCGATCTGGCGCACCACGTCGCCGGCGCCCCAGACCACGAAGGCGACCACCATCAGCCCGAAAAACACGCGGACGGGCCAGGTATCGAGGCTGCGACGAAAAGCGGAGAGCATCTGCGGATCCGGTCGGTGGCGGGCATGGCCGGGGGACCCCGGCGCGGCGCCAGCATATACGGGGCGGCGGCGGGCTTTGCCAGCCGGGCGCATTCTGCGCTACCGGCGGGGAGGAAAGCACGGAGGATGCCTATGCGCCCGCTGATCGCCCGCCCGCTGATCGCCGGCAACTGGAAGATGAATCTCCTGCGCGGGCCCGCGGTGGCGCTGGCGGAGGCGCTGCGCGCCGGCGCCGGCGGCATCGCCGCCGAACTGCTGGTCTGCCCGCCGGCCATCACCCTGCCGGCGGTGGCCGCGGTGCTGGCGGGCGGGCCGATCGCGCTCGGCGGGCAGGACTGCCACATGGCGCCGGAGGGCGCACACACCGGCGACATCGCGGCGCCGATGCTGGTCGATGCCGGGGCCAGCTACGTGATCCTCGGCCATTCCGAGCGCCGGCAGAACCACGGCGAGACCGACGAGCAGGTGCGCGAAAAGACCGTGGCCGCGCTGGCCGCCGGACTGGTGCCGATCGTCTGCGTCGGCGAGACCGCCGAGCAGCGCGACGCCGGCAACGCCACCGAGGTGGTCGGCTGGCAGCTGTCGGGCAGCCTGCCGAAAGGGTTCGCCGGGGTGGTGGCCTACGAGCCCATCTGGGCGATCGGCACCGGGCGGACGCCCTCCGAGGCGGAGGTCGCGGACATGCACGGCTTCATCCGCGCCGAGCTGGAGCGCCAGTTCGGGGCAGGGGGGGCGCCGATTCGGATCCTGTATGGCGGCTCGGTGAAGCCGGGGAACGCCGCGGCGCTGCTGGCGGTGCCGGAGGTGGGCGGCGCGCTGGTCGGCGGGGCGAGCCTGGCGGCGGCGGATTTTCTGGCGATTGCCCGGGCGGCGCCGGGAGGCTAGACGCTGGGGTTCAGGCGCCGCAGGCGACACGGCCGGCCGGCGGGGATCGCCCCGCTGGCCGATCCGTGCTGCCCGGCCGGCGCCTTGCGGTATTGGCGCCGCGCGGTCTTCTGGAGTGAGGTTTCCGGCCCATGATGGCGATTCTGATGGTGATCCAGGTCTTCGTCGCGATCGCGCTGATCGGCGTCGTGCTGATCCAGCGCAGCGAGGGCGGCGGACTCGGGATCGGCAGCTCGCAAGGCATGGGCGCCTTCATGTCCGGCCGCGGCACGGCGAATCTGCTGACCCGCACCACGGCCATCCTGGCGGCGATCTTCCTCGGCCTGTCGCTGACGATGGCGGTGCTGAACCGCGGCTCGTCCTCGGCCGGCAGCGGCATCCTGTCGCAGTCGCCGCCCCCGAGCCTGCCCGCCGCGCCGGCCGGCGGCCCCGTGCCGACCGCGCCGGTGGTGCCAACCGCGCCGGCGACCCCATCGGCCCCGTCTGCTGGGGCCCCGTCTGCCGGGGCCCCGTCTGCTGGGGCCACCCCCGCGCCGGCCATCCCCACCCCGGCTGCATCCGCGCCCGCCGCGCCCCCCCCATCGGGCGCACCCGCCGCGCCCGCGGCGCCGGCCGGTCCCGCCGTCCCGCACTGAGCAGGGACATGCGCAGCGTCTTTCTCCGGCGAGGAGGCTTCCCGCCGGCCGGGATAGCTTTGTATAAAGGGCGCCCATGACCCGGTTCGTGTTCATCACCGGCGGCGTGGTCTCCTCCCTGGGCAAGGGAATCGCCTCGGCGGCGCTCGGCGCGCTGCTGCAGGCGCGCGGCTATTCCGTGCGGCTGCGCAAGCTCGACCCCTATCTGAACGTCGATCCGGGGACGATGAGCCCCTATCAGCACGGGGAGGTGTTCGTCACCGACGACGGGGCGGAGACCGATCTCGATCTCGGCCACTACGAGCGCTTCACCGGCGTGGCCGCGACGCGCGCCGACAACGCCACCACCGGGCGGATCTATTCCGAAGTGATCGCGCGCGAGCGCCGCGGCGACTATCTCGGCGCCACCGTGCAGGTGATCCCGCACATCACCGACGCCATCAAGGACGTGATCGTCGCCGGCACCGAGGCGTTCGATTTCGTGCTGGTGGAGATCGGCGGCACGGTGGGCGACATCGAAAGCCTGCCGTTCCTGGAGGCGATCCGCCAGCTCGGCAACGAGCTGGGGCCCGAGCAGGCGATGTTCGTGCATCTGACGCTGGTGCCCTACATCCCCTCGGCCGGCGAGCTGAAGACCAAGCCCACCCAGCACTCCGTGAAGGAACTGCTGAATGTCGGCATCCAGCCGCAGATGCTGCTGTGCCGCTGCGACCGGCCGATCCCGGAGGGCGAGCGGCGCAAGATCGCCCTTTTCTGCAACGTTCGCACCGAGGCGGTGATCCCGGCGCTGGATGTCGATACGATCTACGCGGTGCCCCTGCGCTATCACGCCGAGGGGATGGACCGCGAGGTGCTGCGCCATTTCGCCTTGCCGCACGACCACGCCCCCGACCTGTCGCGCTGGGAACGTATCGTCGAGATCGTGCGCGCGCCGGAGGGCGAGGTGCGGATCGCCGTGGTCGGCAAATATACCAACCTGCTCGACAGCTACAAATCGCTCGCCGAGGCGCTGGCGCATGGCGGCATCGCCAATCGGGTGCGGGTAAAACTGGACTGGATGGACAGCGAGGTGTTCGAGCAGCCGGGCACCGTGCAGCGGCTGGAAGGCGTGCACGGCATCCTGGTGCCCGGCGGCTTCGGGGAGCGCGGCACGCCGGGCAAGATCGAGGCG
>JAJZVS010000003.1 GCA_021845555.1 Pseudomonadota bacterium | reverse complement strand
AATGTCGCGGCGGTCGTGCCGGTGTGCACCGCCAGCCCGAGCGGCGCGATGACATGGGCGGCGTCCAGACCGGCGATCTGCGCACCGATCAAGCTGCCGGTTCGCCTGGCAAAGACGAGCTTAAGGAAGCCCTCCATCTCGTCGAAAATCTGCGCGCGGGAGTCGGTGCGGAAGTCGTAGGTCGAAGCCACAGTCCCGATGTTCTGCCGCGCGGCCGCTTCTTCCGTCAGCCCGACCCAGGCCACCTCGGGCTCGGTAAACACGGTGAACGGAACCGAGGCAAAGTTCATCCGCACGGGCCCCTGACCGTCGCTCAGAATGTCCTCAGCCGCGATCAGGCTCTGACAGACGGCGGAATGGAACAGCATGCTGCGCCCGTTCACGTCACCCGGCGCATAGACATGCGCCAGCGCGGTGCGCAGCCGGTCGTCGACGCCGATCCTCCCGGCCGGCAGGCCGAGGGTGGAGAAGCCCTCCGGCGCCACCGTCTCGCGCCCGGTGGCCATCAGCACGCAGTCCGCCGCCAGCGATCGCGCCTCGCCCGCGCTCTCGTAGCGGACGAGCAGATCGCCCCCGGCACCACGTTCGATGGCGGTCACCTTGGCGTTCATGACCAGGGTCAGGCGGCGAGCCAGCGCGGTGTGCAAAAACCGGGCAAGCTCGGCATCAACCCCCGGCAGAACCTGCCCTGTCGCCTCCAGCACCGTCGCCTGCGCGCCGAGGTTCCGCAGCATCGAGGCGGTCTCCAGCCCGATATAGCCGCCGCCGATCGCCACCAGCCGGCGGGGGAACGGCAGGTCGGCGCCGAGGCGGAAGAAATCATGTGAGGTGACCGCCAGTTCCGCGCCGGGGATCGGCAGAACATGTGGCCGCGAGCCCGTGGCAACGATCAGATGCTTGGCGTGATAGAGCAAAACCTCGCCGCCCTCGTTCGCCACCTCGACGGTGTGGTCATCGACGATCCGACCGGTGCCCTTGTGCATGGCGAGCGTCGAGGCCGCGATCTCCTCGCGGTGCTGGGCATAGCGGATCGACTGCACGCGATCCTTGTGCGCCAGTACGCCCCGCCAATCGACCTCGGGCGTCGCGCCGCGCAACCCGAAGGTCTGGTATTTCGCCGGCCAGGTGCGCGCCAGCGACGCCTCGCGAACCGCCTTCGAGGGCACGCAGCCCTCGGCCAGGCAATCGCCCCCGAGATTGCCGAACGGATCGACCATCGCGACCGACCGTCCCTCGCGGGCAAGGCGGAAGGCGGCGGGATAGCCGCCGCCACCAGCCCCCAGAACCATGACGTCGACGCTGGTTTCCTTGGCCATTCAATGCTCTCCGTTGACGGCGTTCACTGATGAGGTCCGCCGCGTGCCGCAATCTTCGCGGGCCAGGCCGGGCTGAACGGCCGGCAGATGGCGTTCCTGCGACGCTTCCTTGAGCCGCAGCATGACCTCCGGATCGGTGATCTCGGCGAGGAGCCCGTCATACATCGCCGTGTTCTCGATCTTGGCCAGCACCGCAGCCGCGCACGCCTCAGCCGGCGCCGCCGGCGTCGTGACGCGACCCGGCCAGTTGTACGGTTGCGGTGCGATTCCAATCCGGCGGAATTGTGCCAGCAGCGCCTCGGCGGGCCGTCCTTCGGCCTCGACGATGCTGACAATGGGGCGAAGGGGTCCGAAAGTCTCGATGACCTGGCGACAGGTGGCGCGTACCCGGTCCTCGTCCTCGAGCGCCTCGTGCCGCGCCACCACGGCTCCCTGATCGACCATTCCCGTGCCCTCGCTGTCCGCCGGCGGTCCAGTTGCCCGTCAGCAGCTTGACCGGTGAACCCGGCGCCGGACGCCGTCGATGACCCACGTCAAGAAACGAGTACAGGCGCAGCGTTACGCCAGGAGCGCGGCACAGAGACACCGAGCGCGAATGGGGTGGTGCGATGCAGCCGCCAAGCCCCGGATGATGCGCGGGCGAGAGCATGAGCCGGGAGAACTCAGGTTCCCCCGCCTGGCGATGCTGGGCAGGGTGCAGAGCACGACCGAACGCGACGCCAAAACCGAGCAGGAGACACCCTATTACCTGTGCTCCACCAAGCTGGACGCGAAGAGCTTCGCGCGGGCCTTGTGCGGGCACTGCGGAATCGAGAACCCGTTGCACCGGGTGCTGGACGTCGTATTCCGCGACGATCTGACCCAGCTGCGATCGGGGACTGGGCCGGAGAATATGGCCATCGTGAGCCATACCGCGCTGAGTACGCTATCTCAGGTGACACCGCTCACCAGCTTCAAGAACCGCAGGAAGAAAACCGGGTGGGAGCCGGACTACCTTGAACAGGTCGTGCGCGGGACGGCATAGAAAGAATACGGGCCATTCCCCCGATTCCCCTGGCTGAAGGGCGAAAACCAGTTGCCCGAAGTCGTTCAGGGCGTCACTGTTCCGAAACGGTGTCGAGGTCACCAACGCGCCAATCCAGACCCCCGCCTGATCTCGCCGTCACCCATGGACCGAACCATGGACAGACCTGGGTGATGGCGGCATGAGCAAAGGGGGCAGATTGGGGCGAGCGAAGCGCCTGCCGGAACTTCCCGGAAGAAGCCGACGCCCCTGCGCTTTACCTCGGCAGTCCTGCGCGTTCGGGAATCCCCGCAGCGAACAGCGTGCTGCGATCGCCGGTCGCAGCCCGGACCGCCGATCGGGCCGCCTTCAGCCCGCCGAATCCGCACGCAGCACGAGTAGGCGGAGCGAATGAGCGTTAATCATGGTTTCATCGCCGGGCGCGTGCGTGCGCGCGATCCCTTCCTCGGTCTCGTACGTCGTGTCCGCCACAATCTCCCAGCGTGCGGCGGCCGGCTCCGCCGGAATGCGGAACGCAACACCGTCTTGCGCAGCGTTCATAAGAATAAGAAACGTATCATCCGTTTCTGGATCACCACGCTCGGTCAGATGCAGGAGCCCGGCCTCGCCGCTGAGCCGCACCGTGAGCGCCCTGGCCTGGGAGTTTCCCCAGTCGGCCTCCGACATCTCCGCGCCGTCCGGCCGTAGCCAGACAACGTCCTTGATTGCTGTGCCGGGGATCGGCTTGCCGCGGAAGAACCGGTCGCGGTGGAACACACTGTGGGTGCGGCGCAGCAGGATAAGCTTGCGGGTAAAAGCGATCAGCGCCTTCCCGTCCTCGCCCATCCCCTTCCAGTCGAGCCAGCCGATTTCACCGTCCTGGCAGTAGGCGTTGTTGTTGCCGCCCTGGGTCCGCCCGAACTCATCGCCGCCCAGCAGCATCGGGACTCCCTGCGACAGGAGCAGCGTTGCCAGAAAATTGCGCATCTGCCACCGGCGCAACCCCGCGATCGCGGGATCGTCGGTCGGTCCCTCGGTGCCGCAGTTCCAACTGCTGTTGTTGTCCGATCCGTCGCGGTTTTGTTCCTCGTTCGCCTCGTTGTGCTTCTCGTTGTAGCTGACGAGATCGCGCAGCGTGAACCCGTCGTGCGCGGTGATGAAGTTGATGCTGGCCCAGGGGTGGCGCCCCCGCCGATCGTGGATGTCGGCGGACCCGGAGACTCGCGCGGCGAAGGCCGGCAACCGCCCCACATCGCCCTTCCAGAACTGGCGCACGGTGTCCCGGTACTGGTCGTTCCACTCGGCCCAGCCTGGCGGGAAGTTGCCGACCTGGTAGCCGCCGGCGCCGATGTCCCAGGGCTCGGCGATCAGCTTCACCGCCGAGAGAGCCGGGTCCTGTGCCACTGCGTCGAGGAAGCCGGCATGCTCGCTGTAGTCGCCGTTGACGCGCGCGAGAGTCGTCGCTAGATCGAACCGGAATCCGTCCACGCCCATTTCCTGAGACCAGTACCGCAGGCTGTCCATGACCATGCGGAGCACATAGGGATGGCGGAGCTCAAGCGCGTTGCCGGTGCCCGTGAAGTCATTGTAGTAACGCCCCGACTCCGCGGTCAGATAGTAATACGACTTGTTGTCGACGCCCCGGAAGCTGAGCGTTGGCCCCATCTGGCTGCCCTCGCCGGTGTGGTTATAGACAACGTCGAGGATCACCTCCATGCCGGCATCGTGCATCTGCTGCACGAACTCCTTGAATGCCCCGAGACCCTCCGCCCCGAGATACTCGGGATGGGGCGCGAAAAACCCTATCGTGTTGTACCCCCAATAATTGTGCAGGCCGCGCTCGATCAGGTGCCGATCCTGGACGAATGCCTGGATTGGCAGAAGTTCGGCCGCCGTGATTCCGAGGTCGCGGAGATACGCCACGACCGGTGCCGCGGCCAGGCCGGCAAAGGTGCCGCGATCGGCCGCCGCGACCTCCGGGTGGCGCATCGTGAATCCCTTGGCGTGCATCTCGTAGATCACGGTTTCGTGCCACGGGCGCTGATCCGGCCGCCGTCCCCAGGTGAACGCCGTGTCGACCACCTGGCATTTCGGGACGAAAGGCGCGCTGTCGCGAGCGTCGAAGGACAAATCCTCCGCGTCGTCGCCCACGGTGTAGCCGAACAGCGCATCGTCCCAGTGGAGCGCGCCGAAGAGCGCCTTGGCGTAGGGGTCAATGAGCAGCTTGTGGTGGTTGAAGCGGTGGCCCGCCTCGGGGTCGTACGGTCCGTACACCCGATAGCCATAGAGTTGCCCCGGTCGCACGTCCGGCAGGTAGCCATGCCAGATCTCGTGCGTGTATTCCGGCAATCGGACCCGCGCGGTTTCCGTCTTCCCGCCGCCGTCGAACAGACAGAGCTCCACCTTTTCGGCATGGGCCGAGAACAGGGCGAAGTTCGTGCCCGAACCGTCCCACGTCGCACCAATCGGACCGGGGCGGCCGGGCCACACGCGAACGTCCGATGCGCTCATCTGGGATCTCCTTAGCGCTTTCACGGGTCACGGAAGCTTGCGGCCAGGCTTGGCGGATTTTCCATCGTCCCGGGCGATGTGACCGGCCTCCTGCTGCGTCATTCCCCGAGCCGCGCCGGCGCAAATTATGCCGCCCGCACCGGTTTGGCTAGGCCCGGATGTCGCCGCACGGCGTCTGCGCGCCTTCATCAACCCCGTCCGGCGTTCGCCGGACACGTGCAGCGTGCGGGCATTGTGTATCCCGACGGTTCGTGGGCTGCGCGCTTGCTAATCTGTTAGCCGTACGGCATCGGTTGCGGGGTCTTCAACGGGCGTCGCGCGTCCAACGCGCCGTGCCGGGCGGGAAATGCAAGAAATCCCCAGGGGCTCGGCCGGGTTCGGCTTACTGCGAGGGAATATGGGTCGATGCGGGATGCCTAGGACCAGGTGGTCGAAGTTTCCCGAGTGGAGCGCGTGATGGGTGCCGGCACCGAAACCCGGGCCGGCATGGAGAGGCAGGATGCTTGAGCGCGGGATCGACCCGGCCGCCGTGGAAGCCCTGGTGCAGGGGTACAGCGGGGACCCGTTTGCGTTGCTCGGCCCGCACGAGACCGCTACCGGCCTGACGGTGCGCGCCTTCCTGCCGACCGCCGAACGGGTGGAGGCGGTGGGCCGGCAGGGCGGCCAACTGCTGTCGGCGCTGACGCGGGAGCACCCGGCGGGTCTCTACGTTGGCCCGCTGCCCGCCGACGTGCCGTATCTGTTGCGTATCCACGATGACGCCGGCATCCACGAGACCGAGGATCCCTACGCCTTCGGCCCCATCCTCGGTGATCTCGATGTCTACCTGCTGGCGGAGGGGCGGCACCACGATTTCGGTGCATGCCTTGGCGCGCACCTGGCGGAGCGGGAGGGCGTGCGCGGCGTGCGCTTCGCGGTATGGGCGCCGAACGCGCAACGGGTTTCGGTGGTCGGCACGTTCAACCGCTGGGACGGGCGCTGTAACCCGATGCGGCTGCGCCACCAGGCCGGGGTGTGGGAATTGTTCATCCCTCGCCTCTTGCCCGGCACGATCTACAAATACGAGCTGCTCGGCCCGCATGGCGAGTGCCTGCCGCTCAAGGCCGACCCGGTGGCGTTCGCGACCGAAGTGCCGCCCGCGACTGCCTCGGTCGTGGCCGCGCCGCCGGCGGCGATCTGGGGCGACGCGGCATGGCTGTCCCGCCGCCGCGCCCGCCATGGCGTCGGTGCGCCGCTGTCGGTCTATGAGGTGCATGCGCTGTCCTGGGTCTCTCTCGACGCGCCCGGTCGCTGCGGCTGGGAGGTGCTGGCCGACCGCCTGATCCCCTACGTCGCCGCGCTCGGCTTCACCCATATCGAGCTGATGCCGATCATGGAGCATCCGTTCGGCGGATCCTGGGGGTACCAGCCGCTGTCGCAATTCGCGCCCACCGCGCGGCTCGGCCCGCCGGACGCGTTTGCCCGCTTCGTCGATCGCTGCCACGCGGCGGAGCTTGGCGTCATCCTGGACTGGGTGCCCGCGCATTTTCCGAACGACGCGCACGGGCTGGTGCGCTTCGACGGTACGGCGCTCTATGAGCACGCTGATCCGCGTGAGGGACTGCATGCGGACTGGAACACGCTCGTCTATAATTTTGGCCGCAACGAGGTGCGTGGCTTCCTGATCGGCAGCGCGCTCCACTGGCTGGAACGCTACCATGTCGATGGCCTGCGCGTGGATGCGGTCGCCGCGATGCTCTATCGGGACTACAGCCGGCGCGCAGGGGAATGGATCCCCAACAAATACGGTGGGCGGGAGAACCTGGAGGCGGTCGCCTTCCTGCGCGAACTCGCCGAGGTGATCGCCGCGCGCTGTCCCGGGTGCCTGCTGATCGCTGAGGAATCCACCGCATGGCCGGGCGTGACTCGGGCCGTGTCGGACGGCGGTCTCGGCTTCTCCTACAAATGGAACATGGGCTGGATGCACGACACCCTGCACTATATGCAGGAGGATCCGATCCATCGCCGCTACCACCACGGGAAGATGACATTCGGCCTAGTATATGCGTTCTCCGAACGTTTCGTCCTGCCGCTGTCGCATGACGAGGTGGTGTATGGCAAGCGCTCGCTGCTGGGCCGCATGCCGGGGGACCCTTGGCAGCGCTTCGCCAATCTGCGCGCCTATCTCGGCTTCATGTGGGGGCATCCGGGCAAGAAGCTGCTGTTCATGGGCGGCGAGTTCGGCCAGCAGGCGGAATGGAACCATGACGCGACCCTGCCGTGGGACGAGCTCGATGCGCCGGCGCATCGCGGCGTGCACCTGCTCGTGGGGGATCTCAACCGAATCTACGCCGCCACACCAGCGCTGCATCGGCGCGATGTGGACCCGACGGGATTCCGCTGGGTGGTGCTCGATGACAGCACGCAGAGCGTGTTCGCCTGGCTGCGCTTCGGGGCCGACGGCGACGCGCCGGTACTTGTGGTCTGCAATTTCACCCCGGTGCCGCGGCCGGACTACCGAATCGGCCTGCCCTGCGCGGGGCGCTGGCGGGAGATCCTGAATACCGATGCCGGTTGCTACGGCGGCGGCGATCTCGGCAACCAGGGCGCCATCGCCGCCGCCGACCTGCCCCACTATGGCTTCCCGGCCTCGGCAACGCTGCTGGTCCCGCCGCTCGCCACCGTCTGGTTCGTGTACGCGCCGCCATGACCCTCGCCGCGGTCACGCCCGGCCGGCCGGAGCCGCTCGGCGCGCAGGTGGACGCGTCGGGGCTGAACGTCGCGCTGTTCTCCGCCCATGCGGAGGCGGTGTTCTTCTGCCGCTTCGAGGGCGCGCGCGAAGCCGAGCGGATCCGGCTGCCGGCGCGCACGGGTGACGTGTTTCACGGCCATATCGCGGGCCTCGGCCCCGGCACGCGCTACGGGCTGCGGGTTGCGGGACCGTCCGATCTTGCGCGCGGGTACCGGTTCGATCCGGACAAGCTGCTGGCCGACCCCTTTGCCAGCCGGTTCGACCGTCCGTTCCGGCTGCACCCGGCGCTGCTTGCCGGCGCGGGCGACAGTGCCGATGCGGTTCCGAAAGCGATTGTCGAGGCCGCGCCGCCGCCACCGCCGGACCCACGCTTCGCCTGGGACGGCGGCGTAATCTACGAGCTCAATGTCGGCGCCTTCACGCGCTGCCATCCGGACATCCCCGCGCCGATCCGCGGTACCTTCGCGGGCCTTGCCCATCCTGCCGCGATCGCCCATCTGCGCCGGCTCGGCGTCGCGGCGGTGGAGTTGATGCCGCCCACGCCACGGATCGAGGCGCCGCATCTGCAGCCGCTCGGGCTCGCGGATGTCTGGGGCTACAATCCCGTGACTTTCGCCGCGCCCGATCCGCGTCTCGCCCCGGGCGGTTTCGCCGAGGTGCGCGCCACGGTCGCAACGCTGCACGCGGCCGGGATCGCGGTGCTGATCGATATCGTGCTGAACCATACCGGAGAGCACGACGCGACGGGCCCGGTGCTGTCGCTGCGCGGGATCGACAACGCCAGCTATTACCGGCTCGACGCGGCGGACCCGTCACGATACCAGGACGATACCGGCTGCCGTAACACGCTGGCGCTGGATCGCCCTGCCGGAGTGCGGTTGGCGATGGATTCCTTGCGCGCCTGGGTGCTGCGCGCCGGGATCGACGGGTTCCGCTTCGACCTCGCCACCGTGCTCGGGCGCCGCGTCGAAGGCTTCGATCCGGCCGCGCCGCTGCTTGCCGCGATCGACCAGGACCCGGTCCTGCGCGGGCGCGCGCGCATCGCCGAGCCGTGGGACATCGGCGCGGACGGCTATCGGCTGGGCGCCTTCCCCGCCGCCTGGGGCGAGTGGAACGATCGCTTTCGCGATACCGCGCGCCGGTTCTGGCGCGGCGATCCGGGCCAACTCGGCGCTCTGGCGACGCGGCTCGCCGGCTCGGCCGATGTGTTCGCCCCGCGCCGCCGGCCACTGACCCGTTCGATCAATTTCGTCGCCGTGCACGACGGGTTCACCCTGGCGGATCTGGTTTCCTACGCGCGCAAGCACACGGCGGCGAACGGGGAGGATGGGCGCGACGGGACCGATACGAACTGGTCCTGGAACCATGGCACCGAGGGACCGAGCGACGATCCGGCGGTGCGCGCGGCCCGTGGTGCCGATGTGCGCGCGCTGCTCACGTGCCTGCTGCTGGCGCGCGGCACGCCGCTGCTGGGCATGGGCGACGAGTGCGGGCGCAGCCAGGGCGGCAACAACAATGCCTATGCGCAGGACAACGCCGTGTCCTGGTTCGACTGGGAGGGGATGGACCACGCCTTGTTCCGCTTCACCGCCCGGCTGCTGCGGCTGCGGGGCCGCTGCCGCCTGGCGCGCGGGGACGCGCCGTTGCGCGGCACGCCGGCGGCACCGGGTCAGCCGCCGGACGTGGCCTGGCGGACGCCGGAGGGCGCGCCGATGGGCGTGGCGGACTGGGAGAACCCCGAGCGGCGCACCCTGGTCGCGGCGCTGTTCGCCCCGGCGGCCGACGGCGCGGCGGAGGAACGCGCGGTGCTGGTGGTGCACGGCGGGACGGAGGCGGTCCGGGTGCGCCTGCCGGACCCGCGGACGGGGCGCGGATGGCGGGTTGTGTTGGACAGCGCGGCGCCGGCACGGCGGGAGCGGTGCGGGGCGTGGGCGGAGGTGGCGGGACGGTCGGTGGTGGTGCTGGCGGAGGCGGGTGCAGAACCGAAACCATAACCGGCGCAACCACATCGACCGGCGGACGCTGACGCCCCATGACCCGACGGGGCCGGGCAACGCCGACCGTTATCGCCCCCTTACCAAGAAAGGCGCCTTTCGCCCTGCCCACCTCCGCGAAGGGCACACTTCGCCACCCTCCGAACACGCTCGAAAACTCGAAGTGCACACTTCAGCTGCTCACCGACACCCGCGCCTCGCCGCCTCCCCCTCCGTCGCGCCACCGCCAGGACACCGCCACCGTCGCCCCCGCCGCCACGGACTTGGTCCGCAGCACCGCGGCGTGCAGCCCGAACCCCACCTCCAGCGTGCCCCGCTCTCCCCCGTCGGCGCCGGCCGCCGTCCAGCGCACCAGCGCCGGTCCCTCCAGCACCACCACCAGCCGCGTGCCCGCCGCCATGCGCGCCACCGGCGCCCAGGGCGTCCACACGCTCCGCACCGCCGCGCGCCGCTGCGCCCGATACCGCCGCCCCACCGACGCCGGCGCGTCAACCGCCCGCCCGGCGTGGCGCGAGATCACCAGCTTTACGAATTCCGCATGCGCCCAGGCGAGCGGCGTGGCGGAGCCGGTCGGTCGGCCGGGGTGCAGGAACCGGCGCGGGATCGCCTCGGCGTCCCACACCTGCTCGGGGATCATGCCGCCCTTGCCCGTCATCGCCGCCATCGCCTCCAGCAGCGCCAGGGGATCGCGCCCGGCGGCGAGTTCGTAGTGCCCCCGCTCCCCGGCCAGCAGCGGCCAGGCCCGGCCGCGGCCGGCGCCGGTGTAAGGGGCGCCGGTCTCCGTCTCCCCGTAGCCGTCGCCCACATAGCGGTGCCAGGCGGGGCCGCTGGGCGTGTCGGTCCTCAGGAGCGCGTCCGCCAGTTTCACGCTGTCGATCACCAGAGTGTCGTCGGCCCGGCGCAGCCCGAACCGCACCAGCGCCAGGAAATCGAGCGACACCAACTCGGCGGCCGGAATCGCCCGCGGCGTGGGCTGGTTGTGCAGGGGAATTGGCGTGGCCAGCGCGTCGGGGTCGGTCAGGATCGCCCCCGGCGCCAGATGCACGTAATGGGCGGGAATGCCTTCCTGCGCGGCCAGAGGCCCGCCGCGCGCGACCAGCCACCGCTCGATCTCGGCGTTCCAGAAATCCGCCGTCACCAGCGCCAGCCAGCGCAGCCGCAAGGTCAGGAACGGGGCCCCGGCGACCAGCGCGGCGATCGCGCAGGCCAGCGTGTAGGGCGTGATCCCGGCACTTTCCTCCCACCGGTCCTGCTCGCTCACCGGCCCGTTGCGCAGCAGGTAGCCGAGCGCGGCGGCGACCATGTCCGCCACTTCGGTCCCGCCCAGCGCGTCGCGTTCGGCCAGCAGCGCGGCCAGCAGCACCGGGCAGGCGGTCTGGTCCAGTTGCTTGCCCTGCCAATAGGGCCGCCCGCCCAGCCACTGGTTCTGCTCCCAGTGCCCGTCCTCGCGCTGGGTGGCGATCAGGTAGCGCAGCGCGTTGCGCGCTTCCTCCTCGGCTCCCAGCGCCAGCAGGGCGGTGGCGCATTGCACCAGGTCGCGCGGCCAGACCAGGTGGTAGCCGCCGCGCTCGGTGCCGCGATCACCCCAGGGGATGCTCAGGCTGGCGACCATCGCGCCCGGGTAGGTCTTATCCAGATGGCTGCGCAGCACCATGGTGGAGGTCATGAACTGCTCGCGCAGCGGCTCCGGCGCCTCCCAGCGCACCGGGTTGCGGCGGTTGGCGCCGGCGTACCAGGCCTGCCAGTCCGACACCTGGTGCAGCAGCACGGCGGCGAAGGGCTCGAGCAGGCTCGACACCGCCAGCGTCGCCGCCGACTGCTTGGTGGCAGCGAACCCCAGCGCGAGCACCGCCTGCGCGGGCAGTGCGGCCACCAGCGCCACGTTGCCCGGCCCCGCGCGCGTGTATTCCCAGGTCAGCGCCCCGTTGGCGGCGAAATCCTGCCAGCCGTCGCTGCGCCCGACATAGCCCGCGCTTGCCGCGCCGAACGCGTCGCGCTGGGCCGCGTCGGCCGCGACCAGGGCGAGGCCGTACGGTCCCTGCTCCGCCCACAGCACGCGCCGGCCGCGATACTGCGCCACCGCCGCGACGTTGCCCTCGCCGGTCGCGCCGAGCCGAGGGGCCAGCAGCGTGTAGAGCCGCAGCGATGGATCGCCGGTCAGCGTGGCCTCGACCAGCAGCACGTCGCGCAGCGGATCGGGGGTGATGCGCAGGCGCAGGCGGAAGCGCGGATGGGTGTGCAGGATTTCCACTGCCGGCACGCCGGGCGCCACCAGGCGGACCTCATACGTACCGAGTCGCTTGACCTCGACCCAGAACCCGGCGCCGTCGCCGACGATGAAGCCGAGGTCGCGGATCTGCGGCAGATCGACGCGCGGGTAATAGACCTCGGTGACGATGCCGAAGCCGAGCGTGAACCACAGCCGCGCCGGGCCGAGCGAGCCGCCCACCACGTCCTTGGCGCTGCTGGTCCAGGTCGGCGCGATGCCGGGCCGGCCGGGCGCTTCCGCGAGCCGCGGAGCGGAAGACCCGGCCATGACAGGATTCGCGTCGAGCGGCATTTCGGGATCACCCTGGCACAGCGGCATTTACGGGAGTCTAACACTGGCGGCGGCGCTGGCCAGGGACCGGCCACGGACCGGGACCAGCGCCGCTCCCCGACGGACGGCATGGAAGCAGGCGTCATGGACCAGGACGAGCGCGCACCGATCGGCCGTCTGGCCGCGTTGGCCGGGATCGAACCCGGCTATCGCGACACCGCCGGGCAGTTCCGCCCGGTCTCCCCGGAGGCACGGGCGGCCCTGTTGCGGGTGCTGGGCTACGACGTCTCCGCCCCGTCGGCAATCGCCGATGCCGTCGCGGCGCTGGAGGCCGCTCCGTGGCGCGAACGCCTCCCGCCGGTCGCCGTGTTGCGGCCCGACCCGGCGGCCACGGTGGCGCCCACGGTTGCGCCCACGGTTGCGCCCACGGTCGCGGTCGTGGTGCCGGAGCGGGCGCTGGCGGGACCGCTCGCATGGCGGATCCGGCTGGAAGACGGCGGCGAGCGGCAAGGCGAGGTGGCGCTGGAGCGGCTTTCCGTGCGCGCGCGCGGGCCGGGCATCGGTGGCAAGGCCCGGCTGCGCCTCGCGCTGCCGCTGCCCGCCGATCTGCCGCGCGGCTACCACCGGCTGGAGGTCGCGTTCGGGGACGCCGCGGCGGACACCCTGCTGGTGCAGGCGCCCGCAAGCGCGTTCCTGCCTGACTGGCTGACCGGCAACGCGCGCGCCTGGGGCATCGGCTGTCCGCTGTTCTCGCTTTGGTCGGCGCAGAGCTGGGGGATCGGCGATTTCTCCGACCTCGGCCGGTTGGCGGGCCAGGCGGCCGAGTGGGGCGCCCGCCTGGTCGGGATCAATCCGCTGCACGCCCTGCTGGCTGGGCCAGAGGCCGACCCGAACCCCTACGTGCCGTCGAGCCGACGGTTCCTGAACCCGCTGCATATCGACGTGACCGCGCTCGCCCCCGATGCGGCCCCTCCGGGTACGTCCCTGGGCGGGGCCTGGCCGGACCCCGCGTTCGGCGTCGATTACAAGCTGGTCCACCACCGCAAGCACGCGGCGCTGGAGGCGGTCTTCCGCGCCGGACAGTGGGATGACGCGGGGCTGGCCGCGTTCCGCGCCGCCGGCGGCGTGGCGCTGGAGCACTTCGCGCTGTTCAACGCGCTGGCCGAGCATTTCGCCCCGCGTCCCTGGCGGGACTGGCCGGTGGCGCTGCGTGGCCCCGAAGCACCCGGGATCATGGCGGCCCGGCGCGAGCTGGCGCACCGAATCGACTACCAGGTGTGGCTGCAATGGATCGCCGCGCGCCAACTGGCCGGCGCGGCGGCGCGCGGCGCCGGGCTCTACCGTGACCTCGCGGTGGGCGCGCATCCCGACGGCGCCGAGGTCTGGGCCGATCCCGCCAGGTTCCTCCAGGGCGCCAGGTTCGGCGCGCCCCCCGATGCCTTCGCGCCCGACGGCCAGGACTGGGGCCTGCCGCCGCCCGATCCGCGGGAGCTGCGCGCCGCAAGCTATGCGGGCTTCATCGCCACGGTGCGGGAAAACATGCGCCATGCCGCGGCGCTCCGCCTCGACCACGTGATGGGGCTGGAGCGGCTCTATGTCATCCCGCCCGGCTTCTCCGCGCGCGAGGGCGCCTATCTCCGCTATCCGCACGCGGACCTGCTCGGTCTTCTGGCGCTGGAAAGCCAACGCCATCGCTGCCTGCTGGTGGGCGAGGACCTCGGCACGGTGCCGGAGGGGTTGCGCGAGACCCTGGCCGCGACCGGCATCCTGTCCTGTCGCCTGCTGCTGTTCGAGCGCTGGCCGAACGGGCTGTTCCGCCGGCCCGGCGCCTACCCGCGCCTGGCGCTGGCCGCCTTCGCCACCCACGATCTGCCGACCCTGCGCGGCTGGTGGGAGGGGCGCGACCTGCCGCCCGATCCAGCGGCGATGGCCGCGCGGCGGCTGGACCGCGCGCTGCTGCTTGCCGCGCTGCGCGATCGTGGGCTGGCGCCGGAGGGAATCGATCCCGAAACGCCGGACCCGGCGCTGCTGACGGCGCTGCTCTGTGCGGTTCAGCGGTTCCTGGCCCGCGCGCCGGCCGCGCTGTTGCTGGCGAACCTCGGCGACCTGCTGGCGGAGACGGCGCAGATCAATCATCCGGACGCGGCGGTGGCGACGGGGAACTGGCGGCATCGCTTTCGCCTGCCGATCGAGGCGCTGGCGGCGGATCCGACGCTGCGGGCGGTCGTCGCCGCGATCGCGGCCGGCCGCGCCGGTCCGGGCGATACCGAAGTTTGAGCGGCCCGCCGCGATCGCGCCGTTCCCGCGGGACGACCGCAGGCCGCGTTGCCGTCAGTTGCGCAGCCGGACAGAGGCACTTCTGTCACCGGCCCTGCCCGCAAACCGATGCGCATCGGGGCATCCGGGCGGTCGCTTCTATGGTTACATCTTGTTCACGCGATCGCGTGCCGCGAAGTTGATCCGTGTCAACACGGCGGGTCCTCCCCGGGTTCCATATTGCTGCGAAATTGCTGCGAAGTGGGACCGGGGGACAGGTTCATGGACATCATGCCGCACGACCCGCCAGACCATCGCCTGCGGGTGCTGTTCGCCACCTCCGAGCTTTATCCGCTGGCCAAGACCGGGGGCCTCGGCGATGCCTGCGCCGCGCTGCCGGCCGCGCTTGTCGCGCTCGGGGCGGATATCCGGCCGATCCTGCCGGGCTACGTCTCCGCGTTGGACACGGCGGTCCATAAGCGGACGCTGGGGCCACTGCCGGGCGGCGGTCTGCTGCTGCTCGGGCGCACGCCCGATAGCTTCCTGCCGGTCTATCTGCTCGATTGGCCGGAGCTGTTCCGTCGCCCCGGCGGCCCGTATCAGGACCCCGACAAGCGGGACTGGCCTGACAATCTGCGCCGCTTCGCGGCCTTCTCCGCCGCTGCCGCGCAGTTGGCCGTGCAGGGCGACGGCCACGGCTGGCAGCCCGACCTGGTGCACGCCAACGACTGGCACACCGGTCTGCTGGCGGCGTTCCTGGCGCTGCACGACGGACCGCGCCCGCCCAGCATGTTCACCATCCACAACCTCGCCTACCAGGGAAACTTCCCCCTGGCGGAGGCGCGCGCGCTCGGCCTGCCCGACGCGCTGCTGGTGCCGGACGGCGCTGAGTTCTATGGCCAGATCTCATGTCTCAAGGCCGGGATCCGTTACGCCGACCGGTTGACCACGGTGAGCCCGACCTATGCGCGGGAAATCCTGACCCCGGAATTCGGCGCCGGGCTGGACGGGCTGCTGCGCGCCCGCGCCGCCGATCTGGTGGGGATCCTGAACGGCATCGACAACGAATTGTGGAACCCCGCCGCCGACCTCGCCCTGCCGGCGCCATACGACGCCCGCCATCTCGCCGGCAAGCGGGCGGCCAAGGCGACGCTGCGCCATCAACTGGGACTCGATCCCGCGGCGGAGGGGCCGCTGGTGGTCGCCGTCAATCGCCTGACGCAACAGAAGATGGCCGATGTGGTGCTGGAAGCGCTGCCGGCGCTGCTCGACCAGGGCGTGCAGGTGGCGCTGCACGGGGAGGGGGATCCGGGGCTGGAGGCCGCCTTCCGCGCCGCCGCCATCGGCCGGGAGTCCCGGCTCGCGGTGCGGATCGGCTACCAGGAGGCGCTGGCGCACCGGCTGAACGCCGCCGCCGACCTCGCGCTGACCCCCTCGCGCTTCGAGCCCTGCGGCCTGACCACGATGTATGCGATGCGCTACGGCGCGCTGCCGGTCACCCGCCCGGTGGGTGGGCTGGCGGACACGGTGACCGATATCGACACCGCGCATCCGGAGGCGACGGCCGGCACCGGCTTCACCTTCGACGACCCCACCGCCGCGGCGCTGGCCGGCTGCGTGCGCCGCGCCGGCAACCTGTTCCGCGATCCGGTCGCGTGGCGCCGGGCGCAACGCGCCGCGATGGGCCGCGATTTCGGCTGGGAGGTGTCGGCCCGCCGCTATCTGGCGCTGTACGGCGATCTGGTGGCGCCGGAAGTGCAGACCCGCCCGCGGTTCCTGGCTCTGCCGCCTGCGGGCGATCCGCCGCCGCATGCGCCGCGGCGCCCCGAGCCGATCTGTCTGGAGGCGGCGGAGTGACCGCGGCGGCCCCGGCCCCCACCGCCACGGCGGCGTCGTGCTGGGGCGTGGCGCTGCCGCCGCCGCTTGCGGCGTTGCGCGACCTCGCGCTCGATCTGCGTTGGACCTGGAGCCACCGCGCCGATGCACTATGGGCGCAGATCGACGCCGAACTGTGGGCGCGCACGCACAACCCCTGGACCCTGCTGGAAGACGTGCCCGCCACCAGGCTGGCCGCGCTCGCCGCCGATCCGGGCTTCCTCGCGCATCTCAATGCGCTCGCCGCCGAGCGCACCGCCTATCTGCGGACCCCGGGCTGGTTCGCCGAGACCCATGGCGCGGCGGCACTCGCCGGTGTGGCGTATTTCTGCATGGAATTCGGCCTCGGCGAGGCGCTGCCGCTCTATGCTGGCGGGCTCGGCATCCTGGCCGGGGACTACCTGAAGACGGCAAGCGATCTCGGCGTGCCGGCGATCGGCGTCGGGCTGCTGTACCAGGAGGGCTATTTCCGGCAGATGATCGATGCCGGCGGCTGGCAGCAGGAAGCCTATCCCTACAACGAGCCGGCGATGATGCCGGTACAGCCGGTGCTGGATCAGGCCGGGTCGCGGCTGCACATCATGCTGGACCTGCCCGGCCGCAGCCTGCGCCTGCGCGTCTGGCGCGCCGCGGTCGGCCGCGCCACGCTCTATCTGCTCGACAGCAACGACCCGCTGAACACCCCGGTCGATCGCGGCATCACCGGCAAGCTGTATGGCGGCGGCACCGAGCTGCGCCTGCTGCAGGAAATCGTGCTCGGCGTCGCCGGCTGGCGGCTGGTGGAGGCGGTGCATCCCGAAATCGAGGTCTGCCATCTGAACGAGGGCCACGCCGCCTTCGCGCTGCTGGAGCGTGCGCGCAGCCTGGCCGCGCGACTCGGGATCGGGTTCGAGGAGGCGCTGTGGATCAGCCGCGCCGGCACCGTCTTCACCACCCACACGCCGGTGGCGGCCGGGTTCGACCGCTATCCGGTCGCGCTGCTCGGCCAGTACCGCCACGCGGCGATGGGGCCGGCGGCCGACAGCATCGCCGCCACCGCGCTGTCGCTCGCGCGCGCCGATCCGGCCGCGCCGTTCAACATGGCCTTCCTGGCGCTGCGCGGGTCCTTCGTCAGCCTGGGTGTGAGCGCGCTGCACGGCGCGGTCAGCCGGCGCATCTTCCAGCCGCTGTTCCCGCGCTGGCCGGAACGCGAGGTGCCGGTCGGGCACGTGACCAACGGCGTGCATATGCCGTCGTGGGATTCGCCCGAGGCCGACGCGATCTTCACCGCCGCCGGCGGCAAGGAGCGCTGGCGGCGCATGGCCGAGCCGTTGCAGGACGCGATCGCGGCGGTGGACGACGCGGCATTGTGGGAGATGCGCGGCCGGTCCCGCGCCCGGCTGGTGGCGGAGGTGCGGGCGCGGCTGCGCCGGCACCTGACCGGGCGCGGCCTGGCCGAACCCGTGGTCGCGCTGGCCGACAGCGCGCTGGATCCGAACATCCTCACCCTCGGTTTCGCCCGTCGCTTTACCGGCTACAAGCGACCGAATCTGCTGCTGCGCGATCGCGCCCGGCTGGAACGGATGCTCACCGACCCGCATCGTCCGGTGCAGCTCGTGACGGCCGGCAAGGCGCATCCCGCCGACGAGGAAGGCAAGCGGATGATCGCGGAATGGATGGCCTTCATCGCGCAGCCGCGACTGCGCGAGCGGGTCGTGTTCCTGGAGGATTACGACATCGCCCTGGCCCAGGAACTGGTCCAGGGCGTCGATGTGTGGATCAACACGCCGCGCCGGCCATGGGAGGCCTGCGGCACCAGCGGCATGAAAGTGCTGGCGAACGGTGGGCTGAACCTGTCCGAGCGCGACGGCTGGTGGGCGGAGGCCTATGCCCCCGATCTCGGCTGGGCGATCGATGGCACGGCGCAGGCTTCCGACGCGGCGCAGGACGCCGCCGACGCCGAGGAACTCTACGCCGTGCTGGAACGGGAGGTGCTGCCCGCGTTCTACCAGCGCGACGCGGCCGGCATCCCGCGCGCCTGGCTGGCGCGGATCCGCCGCAGCATGGCGGTGCTGTCGCCGCGCTTCAGCGCCACCCGCATGCTGCGCGACTACCTGGAGCAGGCGTATCTGCCGGCGGCGGCGGCGCTGCGCCGGCGGCTGGCGGACGGGGCGGCGGCGGCGCGGTCGCTGCGCGCCTGGGAGCACCGGCTGCGCCGCGGCTGGAAGAGCCTGCATATCGGCACGCCCGACATGATCGCCGAGGCGGACGGGTGGGCGTGCCATGTGCCGGTTTATCTCGGCGAAATCGCCGCCGAGGACGTGCGGGTGGAATTGTATGCGGACCCCGCGGGCAGCGCGCCGGCCCTGGCGCTGGCGCTCGTTCGCGGCGCGCCGGTGGCCGGCGCGGTGAACGGGTTCACCTACACCGGCCGGGTCGTCGCGGCGCGCCCGCGCACGGATTTCACGGTCCGGATCGTGCCCTGTCATGCCGAGGCAAGGGTGCCGACAGAACTGCCGCTGATCCGCTGGCAGGAGTAGAATCCATCGCCATGCAACCGACCGCGCCGCCCGATCCGCAAACCGCGCCGCCCGCTGAGCCGGTCCTGCTCGATCGCGCCGGGCTGCAGGCGCTGCTCGACGCGCTGGCCGCGCGCGGCTTCGACGTGATCGGCCCGACCCTGCGCGACGGCGCCATCGTCTATGACCGCATCGCCCGTATCGAGGCGCTTCCGGTCGGCTGGACCGACCGCCAGGATGCCGGCTGCTACCGGCTGGAGCGCCGCGCCGACGCCGCCCTGTTCGGCTACGCTGTCGGCCCGCAGTCCTGGAAGCGCTTCCTGCATCCGCCGGAGGAACTTCTATGGCGCGCGCGCCGGACCGCAGACGGTTTTGCGATCGAAGCCGAACCACCGCCGCCGGCGCCCTTCGCTTTCATCGGCGTGCGTGCCTGCGAGCTGCACGCGATCGCCATCCAGGACCGCGTGTTCCTGGGCGGAGCGCATCAGGACCCAGGCTACGCGGCGCGGCGCCAGGGCGCGTTCCTGGTCGCGCTGAACTGCGGCACCGCCGCGGGCACCTGCTTCTGCGCCTCCATGGGCACCGGTCCGCGCGCCGAGGCCGGGTTCGACATTGCGTTGACCGAGTTGATCGACGTCGACCGCCACGATTTCCTCGCCGTCGCCGGCAGCGACGCGGGCGCCGCGCTGCTCGCCGTCCTGCCCACCCGCCCGGCCGGACCGGAGGCCGCGGCGGCGGCCGAGGCGGTGGTGGCGCACACCGCGGCCAGCATGGGCCGGCAGTTGGACACCGTCGGGCTGAAGGAGCTGCTGCAAGCCAATCCCGAGCATCCGCGCTGGGACGAGGTGGCGGCCCGCTGTCTGGCCTGCGCCAACTGCACCATGGTCTGCCCGACCTGTTTCTGCACCTCCGTTGCCGACCATACCGACCTGACCGGGACCGAGGCGGAACGGGTGAAGCGGTGGGATTCCTGCTTCACCGCCGATTTCTCGTACATCCACGGGGGATCGGTGCGCGCCAGCGGAAAATCCCGCTACCGGCAATGGATGACGCACAAGCTGGCGCATTGGATCGACCAGTTCGGCACCTCCGGTTGCGTCGGCTGCGGGCGCTGCATCGCCTGGTGCCCGGTCGGTATCGACATCACGGCGGAAGCCGCGGCGATCCGCGCCACGCCGGGGAAAGGGCCACATGGAAACGCTTGAGCGCCTGCTGCTGGGCCATAAGTTCCTGGCCGGGATCGACCCCGCGTTCGGCCGTCTGCTGGTCGGTTGCGCGCGCAACCTGCGCTTCGCGCCCGGGCAGTATCTGTTCCGCGAGGGCGGGCCGGCCGACGAGTTCTACCTGATCCGCGAGGGAAGGGTCGCGCTGGAACTGCACGCCCCGGCGCGCCCGCCGATCATCATCGCCACCCTGGGCGCGGGCGAGCTGGTCGGCGCGTCATGGCTGGTGCCGCCGTATCGCTGGGGGTTCGACGCGCGTGCGACCACCGACACCCGCGCCTTCGGCCTCGACGCGACCTGCCTGCGCGCGAAATGCGACGCCGACCACCACCTTGGCTATGAGATGATGCGGCGGCTGTTGCCGGTGATGGTGCGGCGGATGCAGGCGGCGCGGCAGCAGATGCTCGACGTTTACGGACACACATCGGCATGAGCGCCCGGCTCGCGCCGTCGCCGGCGGATCCGATGCGTCCGGCGCCGTGGCGCGTGCGCGCGGTGCGGCGGGAGACGGCGGACGTGGCGACCCTCGCGCTGGAGCCGCTGGAAGGCGGCGTGCCGGGCTTCGCGCCGGGCCAGTTCAACATGATCTATGCGTTCGGCATCGGCGAGGTGCCGGTCAGCCTCAGCGGCGATCCGGCCGATCCCACCCGCTTCGTGCACACCGTGCGCGCGGTGGGTGCGGCGAGCGCGGCGATCGTGGCCGCCGCGCCGGGCAGCGTGCTCGGGCTGCGCGGACCGTTCGGCAGCGCCTGGCCGGTGGACGCGGCGGAAGGTCACGATCTGCTGATCGTCGCCGGCGGTCTCGGCCTGGCGCCGTTGCGCCCGGCGATCTACCAGGTGCTGGCCGCAAGCGAGCGGTTCGGCCGCATCGCCGTGCTGTATGGCGGGCGCGGGCCGGCGGAGCTGCTGTTCCGCGACGAACTCGCCGCCTGGGGCGCGCGCGCGGACGTGACGGTGGCGATCACGGTCGATCACGCCGACCCGTCCTGGCACGGCCATGTCGGCGTGGTGCCGGCGCTGATCGAGCACGTGGGGTTCGATCCGGCCAACACGGTGGCGCTGCTGTGCGGGCCGGAGGTGATGCTGCGGTTCACCGCCACCACGCTCCGCGCCGCCGGGGTGGCGGCCGGGCGCATCTTCCTCTCGATGGAGCGCAACATGAAATGCGCGATCGGCCTGTGCGGACACTGCCAGTTCGGCGCCGATTTCGTTTGCAAGGACGGGCCGGTGCTGCCCTACGATCGCATCGCCGCGCGCCTGGCCGTGCGGGAGATCTGAGGCCATGGACGCACGCCCTCGTCCCACCCTGGCGGTGTGGAAATTCGCCTCCTGCGATGGCTGCCAGTTGTCGCTGCTCGATTGCGAGGACGAACTTCTGGCGGTGGCCGGGGCGCTGGATATCGCCTCGTTCGCCGAGGCGTCCAGCACCCTGCGCCCGGGCCCGTACGACCTGTCGCTGGTCGAAGGCTCGATCACCACGGCGCAGGACGCGGAACGCATCCGCGCGGTGCGCGCCGCCTCGAAGCGCCTCATTACCATCGGCGCCTGCGCCACCGCCGGCGGCATCCAGGCGCTGCGCAATTTCGTCGATGTGAACGACTACATCGCCGCCGTCTATGCGACCCCCGCCTATATCAGCACGCTGGCGACTTCGACGCCGATTTCGGCGCATGTGAAGGTCGATTTCGCGCTGCACGGCTGCCCGATCAACAAGACGCAGCTCCTGGAAGTGATCTCCGCCCTGCTGGCCGGGCGCAAGCCGGACATTCCGAACGAGAGCGTCTGCGTCGCGTGCAAGCGGCGCGGCACGCCCTGCGTGATGGTGGCGCAGGGCACGCCCTGCCTGGGGCCGGTGACGCAGGCCGGGTGCGGCGCGATCTGCCCGGCGTACGGGCGCGGCTGCTATGGCTGCTACGGCCCGGCCGAGGCCGCCAACACCGCCGCGCTGGCCGCCGCCTGGACCGCGCTCGGGGCCGACCGGCGCAGCATTCATCGGGCCTTCCGCACCTTCAACGCGGCCGCCGAACCGTTCCGGAAGGAGAGTGACGCCCATGGCGACGAAAACCATCCGGGTTGACACCCTCACCCGCGTCGAGGGCGAGGGCGCGCTTGAGCTCGACATCGCGGACGGCGCGGTCGCCGGCGTGCGACTGTCGATCTTCGAGCCGCCGCGTTTCTTCGAAGCACTGCTGCGCGGGCGCGCCGGCGCCGAAGCGCCCGACATCACCGCGCGCATTTGCGGCATCTGCCCGGTCGCCTACCAGATGAGCGCGGTGCACGCGATCGAGGACGCCTGGGGCATCACCGTCGACGGTCCGCTGCGTGCGCTGCGTCGGCTGCTCTATTGCGGCGAATGGATCGAAAGCCACGCGCTGCATATCGTGCTGCTGCACGCGCCGGATTTCCTGGGCTTCCCCGATGCGATCACCATGGCGGCGGCGCATGGGGAGGCGGTGCAGCGCGGGCTGGCGCTCAAGAAGGCCGGCAACGAGGTGCTGCGCCTGCTGGGCGGGCGGGAGATCCATCCGGTGAACGTGCGCGTGGGCGGATTCTACCGGGTGCCGACCCGGGCCGAGCTGGCGCCACTGGCCGCGACCTTGGAATCGGCGCACGCGCAGGCGATCGCGCTCGCCCGTTGGGTGGCCGGATTTCCGTTCCCCGAATTCGCGCGCGACTACGAGTTCGTCGCCCTGCGGCACCCGGACGAATACCCGCTGAACGCCGGGCGCATCGTCTCGAACCGCGGCCTTGATATCGCGGTGGCGGAGTACGAGGCGGCGTTCGCGGAACGTCACGTGGCGCACTCGACCGCCTTGCAATCGGGGCTGCGCGCGCGCGGCAGCTACCTGGTCGGGCCGCTGGCGCGGTTCAACCTGAACCACGACCGGCTGGGCCCGTCGGTGCAGGCGCTGGCGGCGGAACTCGGCGTGGCGCCCGGCTGCGCCAATCCGTTTCGCAGCATCGTCGTGCGCGCCATCGAGGTGGTCTATGCCTGCGAGGAGGCGCTGCGTCTGATCGCCGCCTACGAACCGCCGCCCGCCCCCGCCGTGCCGGTGGCCCCGCGCGCCGGCGTGGGCACGGCGTGCACCGAGGCGCCGCGTGGCATCCTGTTCCATCGCTACCGGCTGGACGCGGAAGGCAGCATCCTGGAGGCGCGTATCGTGCCGCCCACCTCGCAGAACCAATCGACGATCGAGGACGACCTGCGGATCATCGCCACCCGCGACCTTGAGCTCCCGGAAGACGAACTGCGCGATCATTGCGAGCAGGGGATCCGCAACTACGATCCGTGCATCTCCTGCTCCACTCATTTCCTGCGCCTGGAGGTGCGGCGGCGATGAGCGCGCGAGCGTTGGTGATCGGTCTCGGCAATCCCGATCGCGGCGACGACGCGGTGGGGCTGCACGTGGCGCGCCGGGTCGCCACGCTCGGCCTGCCGGATGTGGTGGTGGAGGATGCGAGGGGTGACACGCTGGCGCTGCTGGACCGCTGGGCGGGGGTGGGGCGGGTGGTGCTGGTCGATGCCGCGGCGCCGATCGCGCTGCCGGGACGCATCCATCGGCTCGATCCGCTGGCGGGTCCGCTGCCGCGCGACCTCGCGCTGGGTTCGACCCACGCCTTTGGCCTCGCTGAGGCGGTCGAACTGGCGCGCACGCTCGGGCTTCTGCCCCAGTGGATGACGATCTACGCCATCGAGGCGGCGTGCTTCGACCCCGGCGCCGCGCTGTCCCCGGCGGTGGCGGCGGCGGTGGTGCCGGCGGCGGGGCGGATCGCGGCGGAACTGGCGGAGGGACAGGGCAATGCATGAAACCGGTCTGGTGCGCGACCTGATCCGGCGGATCGATCAGGCGGCGGCGGCGAACGGCGCGGCGCGGGTGTCCGGCGTGCGGGTGTGGCTGGGCGCGCTCAGCCATCTGTCGGCGGCGCATTTCCGCGAGCATTTCGAGATCGAATCCCGTGGCAGCATCGCCGAAGGGGCGCGCCTGATGATTACTGAATCCGCGGACCTGACCGATCCTGACGCGCAGCACCTGCGGCTGGAAACCCTGGACCTGGAGGTCTGAGCGGGGGAATGGACGCCGCCGCGCCGCATCGGCTGCGGATCGCGATCGCCGGCGCGGTGCAGGGCGTCGGCTTCCGCCCCTTCGTCTATCGGTTGGCACGGGAGGCCGGACTCTCCGGCTCCGTCTGCAACAGCGGCGCCGGCGTGCTGATCGAGGCGGAGGGCGCGGCACCGGCGCTGACGCGTTTTCTCGACCGCCTGGCGGCGGATGCGCCGGCAAACGCCGTGGTGACCGACCGGCAGGTGGTCCGGCTCCAGGCGCGCTTCACGCAGGGCTTCACGGTGACGCCGAGCGCCGCGGACGGCCCCTGTTCCGCCGTCATCATGGCCGATCTGGCCACCTGTCCGGAGTGTCTGCGCGAGCTCCGCGATCCCGCCGACCGCCGCCATCGCTACCCGTTCACCACCTGCGTCGCCTGCGGCCCGCGCTACAGCGTGATCGCGGCGCTGCCTTACGACCGCGCCCGCACCACGCTCAGCCGGTTTCCGCTGTGTCCGGCCTGCGCGGCGGAGTACGCCGATCCCGGATCCCGCCGCTTTCATGCCGAATCGATCTGTTGCCCGGCCTGCGGCCCGCAGCTCGCGCTGTGGGACGCGGATGGCAGCGTGCTGGCGATGCGGGAGTCCGCGCTGACGGGCGCGGTGGCCACGCTGCGCGCCGGGCGGATCGTCGCGGTGAAGGGCCTGGGCGGGTTCCAGCTGCTGGTCGATGCGCGCAACGATGCAGCGGTGGCCGCGCTGCGGACCCGCAAGCGCCGGCCGCGCAAGCCCTTTGCGCTGATGGTGGCGGATCTCGACGTAGCGATCGGGCTTACCGAAGTTTCGGCGGCGGAGCGCGCGGCGCTGACCTCCCCGGCCGCGCCGATCGTGCTGCTGGCCTCGCGGCCCGAGGCGGCGCAGGTGCTGGCGCACGCGGTCGCGCCCGGCGCGCCCTGTCTCGGCATCATGCTGCCTACCACGCCGCTGCACCATCTGCTGCTGCGGGAGTTGGGGTTTCCGGTGGTCGCCACCAGCGGCAATCACGCCGGCGCGCCGATCCTGGCCGACGAACACGCCGCACTGCGCGCGCTGGCGGGCGTGGCGGACCTGTTCCTGGTGCATGATCGGCCGATCGCCCATGCGGTGGATGATTCGGTAGTGCGCGTGATCGCCGGGGAGGTAACGGTGTTGCGCCGGGCACGCGGCCACGCCCCGTTGCCGCTGGCCTGGCCGGCCGTCGACGCGCCGCTTCTCGCGCTCGGCGGGCAGCAGAAGAATGCCGTCGCCACCGGTTTCGCCGGGCGGATTTTCCTCGGCCCCCATGGCGGCGATCTGGACGGGGCGGCGGCGCGGGACGCTTTCGTGCGCGCCGCCGGGAGCCTGCCCGCGCTGCACCGGTTGCGGCCTGCGCGCGTGGCCTGCGACCGTCACCCCGACTACGCCGCGACCCGCCATGCCGAGACCCTGGGTCTGCCGGTCGTGCGCGTGCCGCACCATCTGGCGCATGCGCTGTCCGGCATGGTCGATCGCGGGCTGGACGGCCCGTTGCTCGCGGTCGCCTGGGACGGCACCGGCTACGGTCGCGACGGCACCATCTGGGGCGGCGAGTTCCTGGCGATCGATCCGCCGCGCTGGCGCCGCGCCGCGCATCTGCTGCCCTTCCGTCTGCCGGGGGGCGAGGCGGCGGCGCGCGAACCCCGCCGCGCCGCGCTCGGCGTGCTGCATGCGCTGCATGGGGCGGCGGCGGCGGAGATGACGGGATTGCCTCCGGTCGCGGCTTTCACCCAGGCCGAACGCCGCGTGCTCGCCACCATGCTGGCGCGCGGCGTGGCTGCCCCGCTCGCCAGCAGCGCCGGGCGGCTGTTCGATGCGGTCGCCGCGCTGCTCGATCTCTGCCAGCGGGCAAGTTTCGAGGGCGAGGCGGCGATGGCGGTGGAAGCCGCCGCCGCGGGGGCCGAGGCCGCGGCGCTGCCGGCCCCGATGGTGAGCGGCGATCGCCCGCTGGTGGTCGATTGGCGGCCGACGCTCGCTGCCCTGCTCGCCGCGCGCGCGGCCGGGGTGTCCGTGGGTGCGCTTGCCGCCGGCTTTCATGTCGCGCTGGCGGCGGCAATCGTCGCGGTTGCGCGGGCCACGGAGGCGCGCCAGGTGCTGCTCACCGGCGGCTGCTTCCAGAACGCGCGGCTGACCGCGCTTGCGGTGGCCGGGTTGCGCGCGGCCGGGATCGCCCCGTTCTGCCATCGCCAGGTGCCGCCGAACGACGGCGGCCTGGCGGTCGGCCAGATCGCCTTTGCCGCTGCCCCGCTGATCGAGGAGAACGCCTGATGTGCCTTGCGGTTCCCGGCCAGGTCCTCGCCATCGCCGGCGACGATCCGCTCACCCGCTCCGCCCGGGTGGCGTTCGGCGGCATCGTCAAGCAGGTCGCGCTCGCCTTCGCGCCGGAAGCGTGCGTGGGCGATTACGTGCTGGTGCACGCCGGCGTGGCGATCGCGGTGCTGGATGCGGAGGAAGCCGCGCGCACGCTCGCCTGCCTGGCGACGCTGGAGGAGGAGGCGGAATGAAATACGTCGATGAATACCGTGATCCCGTAGCCGCGCGGCGTCTGGCAGGGGCGATCCGCGCGCTGGTCACGCGGCCCTGGACGATCATGGAAATCTGCGGCGGGCAGACGCATTCGCTGTTGCGCCACGGCATCGACCAGATGCTGCCCGAGGGCGTGACGCTGCTGCATGGCCCGGGCTGCCCGGTCTGCGTCACCGCCGCCGAGGTCATCGACCAGGCGATCGCGCTCGCCGCCACGCCGGGCGTGATCCTTTGTTCCTTCGGCGACATGCTGCGCGTGCCGGGAGAGACCGGCAGCCTGCTGGCGGCGAAAGCGCGCGGGGCGGACGTGCGGATGGTCTATTCGCCGCTGGACGCGGTGGCGCTCGCCAGGGCGCAGCCGGAGCGGGAAGTGGTGTTCCTCGCCGTCGGGTTCGAGACCACCGCCCCGGCCAGCGCCATGGCGGTGTTGGCTGCGGCGGACGCGGGGTTGCGCAATTTCAGTCTGCTCGTCGCGCATGTGCTGGTGCCGCCGGCGATCGCGGCGCTGCTTGCCGCGCCGGACAACCGGGTGCAGGGGTTTCTCGCCGCCGGGCATGTCTGCACCGTGATGGGATACGACGAATACGAACCGATCGCGCGACGCTTCGGCGTGCCGATCGTGGTGACCGGGTTCGAGCCGGTCGATCTGTTGCAGGGCATCCTGGCCTGCCTGCGGCAGCTGGAGGCACGGCGGGCGGAGGTGGAGAATGCCTACGGGCGCTCCGTCCGTCTGGGCGGCAACGCGCCCGCGCAGGCGGCACTCCGCCAGGTGTTTGCGGTCGTGCCGCGCGTCTGGCGGGGCATGGGCGAAATCCCCGCCAGCGGCCTCGATCTCGCACCTGCCTATGCGCGGTTCGACGCGCGGGCGCGGTTCCCCTCCGCCGTCGCCGCGCCGGCGTCCGTCGGTCCCTGCATCAGCGGCGAGATCCTGCGCGGGCGCAGCCGGCCCACCGCCTGCCCCGCCTTCGGCACCGGGTGCACGCCCGCGCGTCCGCTCGGCGCCACCATGGTCTCCTCCGAAGGTGCCTGCGCCGCCTACTACCGCTATCGCCGGGCGGCGGCATGAACGCCCCGGTCTGTCCGCTGCCCGCGACCGAGGAGGGCGTGATCGAACGCGGCCACGGCGGCGGCGGCGCGTTGACCGGGCGGCTGGTCGCGGCGCTGTTCCGCCCCTGCTTCGGCGCGCCGCCGGACGAGCCGCTGCACGACGGCGCGACCCTCGCGGTGGGCGGCAGCCGGCTCGCCTTCACCACCGATTCCTTTGTCGTCACCCCGCTTGAATTCCCCGGCGGAGACATCGGCGCGCTGGCGGTGATCGGCACGGTGAACGATCTGGCGATGTGCGGGGCGAAACCGCTCTCTCTCAGTGCCGGATTCATCCTGGAGGAGGGGCTGGACATCGCGCGGCTCCGGCGCATCGCCGCTTCCATGGGGCAGGCGGCGGCGGCGGCCGGCGTGCGGGTGGTCACCGGCGATACCAAAGTGGTCGAGCGCGGCAAGGGCGACGGGATCTATATCACCACCGCCGGCGTCGGGCTGATCCCGCCCGGTGTGACGATCGGCCCGCAATGCGTCCGGCCGGGCGACGCCGTGCTGCTGAGCGGGGATGTCGGCCGGCACGGCATCGCCATCATGGCGGCGCGCGAGGGGCTCGGGTTCGAGACCGAGATTGTGAGCGACCTTGCCTCGCTCGCGCCCGCGGTGGCGGGGCTGATCGCAGCGGGCGTGACGCTGCACTGCCTGCGCGACCTCACGCGCGGCGGGCTGGCGAGCGCGCTGGTGGAGATCGCGACCGGTGCCGGGGTCGAGCTGCGGCTGGACGCGGCTGCGGTTCCGGTGGGCGAGGCGGTGCGCGGAGCCTGCGAGATCCTCGGGCTCGATCCCTGGTACGTGGCGAACGAGGGGCGCCTGGTGGCGTTCGTTCCGGAACCGGAGGCGGCGCGGGCGCTGGCGATCCTGCGAAGTCACCCCGGCGGGGCGGAGGCGGCGGTGATCGGCCGGGTCGCCGCCGCATCCGGGCGCGGGCGCGTGCTGGCGGAGACGATCGGCGGGGTCCGGGTGCTCGATCTGCTGAGCGGAGAGCAATTGCCGCGAATCTGCTGACAGGGCCCCTCCCGGTCGCCCGTTCGTGTGCTCCCACACCACCGCGGTGCGCGCGAAGTTGAGGCAGATCAACGACGGACCGGACGGAAGGATGCCTATATCTCTCGTGCTCCCGCCGGCAGGATGTCCGGCCCGTGCGATCGGTATGGCGAGGAGACCACTGTACCCGCATCCGCTCCTGCTCCGGGCCAGCGGCGACGGGGGAAAGGAGCCGTTGCATGCCAGCCCAACCACTGCCGGAGACCAGCTTGCTGCTCTACCAGTCCTGTGAGGGGGTCGCGGTGTTCCCCGATTCCGATAGGCTGGAAGCGGCAGTGACCGCGCTCGAAATTGCAGGTTTCGACCGTGCCGCGATCTCGGTGCTTGGTGCTGCCGACAAGGTGCGCGAGCGGATCGGCCGGATCTATGAGACGATGCGGGAGATCGAGGACGATCCGCGGGTCCCGCGTGCAGCCTTCATCTCCCGCGGCTCGCGGCTGGAGGGCGCGGCAGCGGCCGTGGTCACGCCGTTCTATCTGGGTGGGCTGACCGGGGCCGCCGCCATCGTTGCCTCCGGCGGCGCGCTGGCTGCGGCGATCGCCGGAACCATCCTGGGTGGTGCGCTGGGCGGCGGCCTCGGCGCTCTACTGGTCTATGCCGTCGGGCGCCATCATGCCACGCAGATCGCCAGCCAACTGGCACATGGCGGGCTGGTATTGTGGGTTGGCGTTCGCACCGAGACGGAAGCGGCGCGCGCGCTTGATATCCTACGCCAATCCGGCGGGGCGGATGTGCATCTGCATCAGCTCAGCAAGACCTGGAGCGCGGAGGACCGTCCACTGTCGGAGGCGCGGGTGGATCCGTTCCTGGAACCAGAACCACGCGCTGCGCTTCCGGAATGAGCGTTCGCGCTACCGACACTCTGGCCAACTCATTGCGATAACGCTGACGGAGAGTGCCTCCATGCAGCAAGACACACGTTCCGCGGCCACCGTGCCAGCGGCCACGCCACCGGTCGCGGCGGCACCGCCGCGCTGCGCCGCCGACATCATGAGCCGGGACGTGATCTCCGTCGCCTCCGGGACCACGGTCGGCGCGGTGGCGCGCCTGCTGGTGGCGCATCGCATCAGCGCGGTTCCGGTGCTGGATGCCGCCGGCGCGCCGATCGGTATGGTGAGCGAGGGCGATCTGCTCGGCCGCCGCGCGGATGACCGCCTGGCGGGGCGAGAGTGGTGGCTGGAACTGCTCGCCGAGCCGGACCATGCGGCAAGAGCCAGTCCGCCGACCGCCGCCATGCGCACGGTGGAGGAGGTGATGCACGCGCCGGTGCTTACCGTCGCCGCCGATGCGCCGGTGGCGGAGGTGGCGGAGATCTTGCGCGAGCACGCGATCAAGCGGCTGCCCGTAATGAAGGACGGCCGGGTGGTCGGCATCGTCAGCCGCGCCGATCTGATGCGCGTGGTCGCCGGCATGACGCTGCCGCCGCCCGTGGCGACGCGGACCGGAGGCTTTGCCCGTTTCATCATGAACCTGGTCGGAGATCCGGCGCATCTGATGCCCGCGCCCGGCAGCACCCCGACGCTGCCGCGGGCGGACCCGCCGGCGCCGGTCGCCGCCACCAATTTCCGGAGACTGGTGGAAGCCTTCCGGCATGGGCGAGCGGACGCGACCGAGCATGCCCATCAGGCGTTGGAATTGGAGCGTCAGCGCCAGGTCACGGCGCTGCTGCGCGCGCATCTCGACGCGGAATTGTGGCTGGTGCTGCTGGAGCACGCCCGCACGGCGGCGGAACATGGGGAAAAAGAGTTCCTTTTGCTCCGATTCCCCTCAGGGCTGTGCAGCGACGGCGGGCGGAAGATCGGCGTGGCGGAGGCCGGGTGGGAAACAACCTTGCGCGGCGAGGCGGCTGAACTCTACGACCGATGGGAGCGCGCGCTGAGGCCGGGTGGCTTCGGTCTCGAGGCACGAATTATGGATTACCCGGGCGGCAAGCCGGGCGATGTCGGCCTGTTCCTGGTCTGGGGCGACTGACCCCGGGGACGGCGCGCGCACCGCCGCCGGGTGTCTCGATGTTGAGCCAGATCAATGTCGCTCCTCCGGTCCGCGTATAGTCTTCGTTGTGGCGCGAGAGGGAACAATCGATGCCCGCAGCATCCCCGTTCGTCCGTTGGTTCTCCACGCTCGGGATCACCGATGTTGCCGAGGTCGGGGGCAAGAATGCCTCGCTGGGTGAAATGTACAGCCGGCTCGGGGCGGCGGGCGTGCGGGTGCCGATCGAGCCTGTCCGCAATTCTGTGTGCGGGGCATAACCGACGCGAAGGAGCGCATTATGCCGAGCAGAGCGAAGAAGGTAGCGCGGGAGGTGGCCAAGCTACCGTCGATCCCGAAGGAGTTGGTGGCCCTGTTCCTGAACGGTCCGATGACCGGGGAGGCGATCA
>JAJZVS010000227.1 GCA_021845555.1 Pseudomonadota bacterium | reverse complement strand
CGCGACCAGCCGGTCCATCATCGCGTCCGTGTGCAGCGGCGAGGGGGTGAAGCGTAGCCGCTCCTCCCCGCGCGGGACGGTGGGGTAGTTGATCGGTGTCGCGTACATCCCGTACTCGTCAAGCAGGCGGCGGCTGATTTCCTTGCAGCGCGCGGCCTCCCCCACGTGCAGCGGCACGATATGGCTGGCCGAGGGGATGCGCGGCAGCCCCGCGGCATCGAACCGGCGCTTCAGCGTCTCCGCCCGCTCGAACAGCTTGGCGCGCCGCGCGTGGTCCTGGCGCACGTGCCGCACGCTGGCGAGCGCCGCCGCCGCGACCATCGGCGGCAGGGAGGTGGTGAAGATGAACCCCGCCGCGCAGGAGCGGATATAGTCCATCACCGTGGCGTCCCCGGCGACATAGCCGCCGTGGCAGCCGAACGCCTTGGCCAGCGTCCCCTCGATCAGGTCGACCCGGTGCGCGATCCCGTCCCGCTCCGCCACGCCGCCGCCCTGCGGGCCGTACATGCCGACCGCGTGCACCTCGTCGAGGTAGGTCAGCGCGCCGTACCGCTCGGCCAGGTCGCAGATCCCGCCGATCGGGGCGATATCGGCGTCCATCGAATAGACCGACTCAAAGGCGATCAGCTTCGGCGCCGAGGCCGGCGCTTCGGCCAGCAGGTGTTCCAGATGCGCGAGGTCGTTGTGGCGGAAGATGCTCACCGAAGCCTTCGACCCCTTGATCCCGGCGATCATCGAGGCGTGGTTCTTGGCGTCCGAGAACACCATGAACCCCGGCAGGGAATTGAGGATGGTCGCCAGCGCCGCCTGGTTGGACACGAAGCCCGAAGTGAACAGCAGCGCCCGGTCCTTGCCGTGCAGGTCGGCGAGTTCGGTCTCCAGCGCGTCATGCGCCGGGCTGGTGCCGCCGATGTTGCGCGTGCCGCCGGCGCCGGCGCCCATTTCGCGCGCCGCGGCGCAGGCCGCCTCGATCACCACCGGGTGCCCGCCCATGCCGAGATAGTCGTTGGCCGACCACACCAGCACTTCGGACCCGTCCGGACGGCGATACAGCGGGAAACCCTGCGCCTGCTTTTGCAGCGGCGTGAACTCGCGGTAGCGCCCCTGGGCGCGGATGTCGTCGAGGGCACGCCGGCAGAAATCGTGGAAAGGATGCATGATCGGGTCCGCGGACACGCCCCCTCAGGGGGCAGGGTGCCCGAGTTATAGAGCCCCCGTCGCGCGCGGCAATGCGTAGATGCCCGTACTCGGGTCCCCGCCGCGTCCTGGTCCGGCGCGATCCCCGGCTATCTCCCGGCGTTGCGCGGCCCGCCCTTCACGTGGCGGGCGAACAGGTCGAACAGGCGCCGGGCGACCGGCCCCACCGCGCCGTCGCCCACCGGCTTGCCGTCGATCTTCGTGATCGGGCGGACGAAACTGGTGGCGCTGGTGAGGAACGCCTCCCGCGCGCCGCGCAGTTCCTCCAGGCTGAACGCCCGCTCCTCCAAGGCGATCCCGTCGGCGGCCAGCAGCGCACGCAGGGCGTCGCGGGTGCAGCCGGGCAGGATGGCGTGATCGAGCGGGCGGGTGCGCAGGACCCCGGCGGCATCGACGATCCAGAAGCTGGTGGCCGCGCCTTCGGTCACCATGCCGTTCGCGTCGTACAGGATCGCCTCCGCCGCCCCCTGCTCGCGCGCGGCCTGGCGGGCGAGCACGTTCGGCGTCAGCGCCACCGTCTTGATGTCGCAGCGTTCCCACCGTTGGTCGGGGTGCGTGATCGCGCCCGCCGCCCAGCGGTCCGGATCGGTCGGGTAGGGCGGCACGCGGCGGATCGTCACCACCAGCGCCGGCGGGATCGGGGCCGTGGGGAACGCGTGGTCGCGCCGGGCGACGCCGCGCGTGACCTGCATATAGAGCAGCCCCTCGCGCACCCGGTTGCGCCGCGCCACTTCGCCCAGCACCCGGCGCAGCGCGGCGCGGCTCATCGGCGGCGTCAGCCGCAGTTCGCGCAACGACCGGTCGAGCCGGTCGAGATGCCGCTCCTCGTCGATGAAGCGGCCGTCGTGCAGGTGCACGACTTCGTAGATGCCGTCGGCGAACTGGTAGCCGCGGTCCTCGACATTCACGCTGGCGTGGCGTTGCGGCACATAGCTGCCGTTGACGTATGCGATCCGGCTCATGGGGTTTCGTTCCGAACGTGATGGGTCAGCCGCGGAAGCGCACCAGTCGGCCGCGCGGCGGGCCCAGCACCTCGTCCTCGCGCATCGCCATCGTGCCGCGCAGGATCACGCCGACCGGCCAGCCGGTGACCTGCATGCCGGCGAAGGGTGTCCAGCCGCAGGGCGAGACGATCCAGGATTCCTCGATCCGCCGCCGCCGTTGCATATCGACCAGGGTGAAGTCGGCGTCGTAGCCGGCCGCCAGCCTGCCCTTGCCGAGCGCGCCATAGACCCGCGCCGGGCCGGCGCACATCAGATCGACCAGGCGCGGCAGGCTCAGCCGCCCGGCGTTGACGTGATCCAGCATCACCGGAACGAGCGTCTGCACCCCGGTCAGCCCCGCCGCGCAGTCCGGCCAGGGCAGCTCCTTCTTCGCGCGCGAATGCGGCGCGTGGTCGGATCCCACCGTGTCCACCGTGCCGTCGGCGATCGCCGCCCAGGCGGCCTCGTAATGCCGCCGGCCGCGGATCGGCGGGTTCATCACCGCGTAGCCGCCCAAGGTTTCGTATGCTTCCGGCGCGATCTGCGTCAGGTGGTTCAGCAGCACCTCGCAGGTGGCGATGTCGCGGAAATCCTTCAGATAGGCGAGTTCCTCGGCGGTGGACACGTGCAGGATATGCGCCGGCCGTCCGGTCGCTTGCGCCAGCGCCATCAGGCGCCGCGTGCCGAGGAAGGCGCATTCCTCGTCGCGCCATTCCATGTGCCGCGCATAGGGTTCGCCGCGCTTGAACATCCCCTTGCGCGCCTGCAACCGGTATTCGTCCTCGGAGTGGTAGGCGATGCGCCGGCGCCCCGACCGCATCACGAGTTCCAGATGCTCGTCGTCCTCCACCATCAGGTCGCCGGTCGAACTGCCGGCGAAAATCTTGATCGCGCACACGCCCGCGCCCAGCTCCAGCGCCGCGAGCTCGGCGATGTTGGTCTTGGTGCCGCCGACATAGAGGCCGATGTCGCAATAGGACTCGCGCGCCGCATAGTCCTGCTTCCAGGCGAGCCGCGGCGCGTCGGTGATGGACGGCGCGGTGTTCGGCATGTCGAATACCGCGGCCAGCCCGCCGAGCAGCGCCGCCTTCGTGCCGGTGGGGATGGTCTCCACGCTGGCATCGCCCGGATCGCGCAGATGCACGTGCGGGTCGATCAGGCCGGGCAGGACGTGCAGGCCGGCGGCGTCGATCACTTGCGCCGCCGCGGCGGTCGCCGGCACGCCGAGGGCGGCGATGCGCCCGTCGCGCACGCCGATGTTGGTCTCCTCCATGCCCCAGGGCAGGACGGCGGTGCCGCCGCGGATCAGGAGGTCGTAGGGTTCGGTCATGGCGCATGGCTCCGGCTGGTCCCGGCGCCGCTATAGCACGCAAGCGCGGATGGCGATCGGGCGAAGTCCCGGCGCCGCGCGCGCGGGGGAAACGCCGGTTCGATCAGGAGGGCCGTCCCCCGCGTGGCAGCGATCCGGCGAAGCCGTACTGCGCGGCACGGCTTGCGGTCAGCGTCGCCCGCCCGGCCCGCGTGGGCCGAGCCGCTCGACGATCTCGGGACGGCGGGTCAACAGGTCGGTGGCGACCTGGGCATATCGAAGCTGCTGGCGCTTGGGCATGTGGCCCTGAACACCTCTTCCGGGCTGGTCGAGCCCGGGAAACCATTCAAGCGTCAGCGGCAGGACGGCCAGCCGGCGTAGGTCCATGACGAAGGCGCGGGTCTGGCCGAGCTTGGCGGCGGCCTGCTGGTCGAAGGCAACCACGCCGAGGGGCAGGGGCGCGCCAAGCCACGACTGGCTGGTGGTATAGGCCGCAAGGGCGGTGAACTCCCGTCCGCCGTCAGGAGCGACTACGCCGGAAACCGCGAGGGTGTATGCAAGATGCAGCGGGCCGGGCCGCGCCGGGTTTTCACGCTCGGGGAAGGCACACCATACGAAGTCGCCCTCCTGCAATGGGGGCGAGCTCAACCCTTCCGGGCGAATGCGAGCGCGGCGGCAAACAAGCGGGAGCGCGCACCATAGTCCGCGTCGGTGTCGTCGTCGGCGCGGATCACAACGTGCGCCTTGTCCGGCACGCCGGGCGCGACGGCGACGTGCGGCGGCGCGCCGGGCGGGGCAAGCGCGGGTTCCGCGTCATGCGGCTGTGCTGCGGGTGGGCGAATCTCGTTCATGACGGCCTCGATGAGACAGACAAGATCGGCCTGCCTGCGTCCGATTGCAACCACCAAGTGCGGGGGCCGTCTGTCCGTTTGGCTTCAAGCCGGGCGACGCTTTCACGCAGCCGGGGCAGGATCGGCTCTGCCGGCACGGTCCCCCGGCAGCAAGCGCCGCGTTGCTTTCGGCAAGCGGCCGCACGATCGGGGCGGAGCCGGGGCGCGAGGAACAGCCGCATCCATGCGGGAAGGAACGGGCGGTTCCATGATGATGTTCCACCATGCCGCCGCGCGCCCCGATTGCCCCTGCGCGCACCGCCATGCCACGCTCGCGCATGACCGACCGTCTCGCCACGCGCATCGGCGCGCTCCGCCTGCCCAACCCGGTGATCTGCGGCGCCGGGGAGCCGGTGATGACCCTCTCCGGCATCCGCGCCGCGCTGGCCGCCGGCGCCGCCGGGGTGATCGCCAAATCGGTGAACGAACGGCCGGAGGGGGCGGCGCAGCTGGATCGCGCCGACTACACCTTCCTCGATGCGGACCACCGGCCGGCCGCTGCCGGGCCGGCGCTGTTCTGCCGCTCCGGCCTCGGCCAGCGCGCGCCGGCAGAGTGGTTCCGCGCGATCGCCGCGCTCGACCGGGAGGCGGCGCGGACCGGCCGCTTCGTCGCCGCCAGTATCGTGCTGGCCGGCCCGGCGGGCGCGGTGGAGCTCGCGGGCCTCGCCCGCGCCGCCGGGCTGCGCGTGTTCGAACTGAACGTCGGCGCGCCGCACGCCGGGGAAGCCACCCCCGGCGCGATCGCCCAGGAGAACGCGCCCGACCGTCTCGCCGCCCTGGTGCGCGCGGTGCGCGAAGCGACCGCGGGGATGCAGCTCTGGGTGAAGCTCAGCGGCACCGGCGGGGATCTGCCGGCGTTGGCCGAGGCGGCGGCGGGCGCCGGGGCGGATGCGGTGGTGATGATGGGCCGGTTCATGGCGCTGGTGCCCGATCTCGACACGCTCGCCCCGGTGCTCGGCACGGCGGCGGCCTATGGCGGGCCCTGGGCGCTGCCGATCGTCTGCCGCGCGCTGGCCGACAGCCGCCGCCGGGTCGGGCCGGGCGTGCCGCTGCTCGGCACCAACGGCGCCCGCAACGGCATGGACGTGGCGCGGCTGGCGCTGGCTGGCGCCTCCGGCGTGGAGATGCTGTCGGTGGTGATGGCCGAGGGGTTCGGCGCCCTTACCCGCGCGATCGCCGAACTGGAGCGCACGCTCGCCACCCGCGGCCTGGCCTTCTCCGACATCGTCGGTCGCGCCGCCGACGCCCGCCAGGGCTACGCGGCGGCGGGCGCTACGACTTCGTCGCCGCCGCGCTGGCGGGCGTTTGTCCCGCCGGAGACGCTACTGCCGGAGCGGGGGACGCCGGAGCGGGGGACGCCGGGGCCGGCAGGCTGACCCGGGTGATGGCGGCGCCCGTGCCGGCGGCCGGGACATCCGGCGCGGCGGTCGGGAAGCTGTTCTGCCAGCCGCCGCCCAGCGCCTTGTAGAGCGCGACCAGATTGGTCGACACGGTGGTGGTGCTCACCGCCAGCTGTTCCTGCGCCGACAGCAGGCTGCGTTCCGCGTCCAGCACCGAGAGGAAGTCCGCCACCCCTTCCTTGTAGCGGCTCTGCGACAGCACCAGCGCCTTGCGGTTCTGCGCCACCGCCTGGATCAGCGCCGCCCGCCGGCGCTGTTCGTCGCGATAGGCGATGAGCGCGTCGTCCACCTCGTGCCAGGCGCTCAGCACGGTCTTGGCATAGGCGATCGCCGCTTCCTTCTGCTGCGCCTTGCGCAGAACCAGCGTGTATTTGAGCAGCCCGCCCTGGAAAATCGGGATGGTGATGCCGGGACCCGCGTCGTACTGCCGCGCGTCCCATTTCCACAGATTGCCGAACTGCAGCGCCTGGAACCCGAAGCTCGCCGACAGGGTGATGGACGGATAGAAGCTCGCCACCGCGACGCCAACATTGGCGGTGGCGGCGTGCAGCTTGGCCTCGGCCTCGCGGATGTCCGGCCGGCGGCGCAGCAGTTCGGACGGGAACCCCACCGGG
>JAJZVS010000226.1 GCA_021845555.1 Pseudomonadota bacterium | reverse complement strand
CAAAGCACCGGGGCCATCCACCGCGCCGGACAACTCGGCGTGACGGAGCTGTTCCTCGCCCGCGCCCGCGCCACACCCGGCGCGCTCGCCGTGCTGCAGGACGGGCGCGAGGTCACCTACGCGGCGCTGGCCGCGCGGGTGGAGCGTCTGGCGGCGGGCCTGCAAGCGCGCGGCGTGCGTCGCGGCGATCGCATCGCGATCCTGTCGGAGAACCGCGCCGAATACGTGGAAGCGATGCTCGCCGCCGGGCGGATCGGGGCTATTCTGGCATGCCAGAACTGGCGCCTGGCCGCGCCGGAACTGTCCCATTGCCTGGCCCTGGTGGCGCCGGTGCTGACCATCGTCTCCCCGCGCCACGCAGCGAGGCTCGCCGCGCTCGATCCGCCACCGCCGGGCGCGGTGCTGGCGCTGGGCGCGCCCTACGAGGCGCTGATCGCCGCCGCGGGCCCGCATCCCGCCGCGACCGGGTTCGATCCCGAGGACGGGTTGCTGATCCTCTATACCAGCGGCACCACCGGCCTGCCGAAGGGGGCGCTGATCAGCCATCGCGCCCTGCTCGCGCGGATGGCGGCGGCGCGGCTCGATCTCGGCATCGTGTCCACCGACGGGTTCTGCGCCTGGGCGCCGATGTTCCACATGGCTTCGGCCGATCACCTGCTGGCGGCCCTGATGTCGGGCGGGCCGGTGATCGTGATCGACGGCATGCTGCCCGCCGCGATCGCCGCCGCCTGCGCGCGCTTTCCGATCGGCTGGCTGGTGCTGATCCCCGGCGCGATCGCGCCGCTGATCGCCGAGCTGAAGGCCCATCCCATCGTTCCCCAGCCGATCCGCGCGATGGGCGCGATGGCGGACCTGGTGCCGACGCACCAACTGGCGGAGATCACCGCGCTGCTGCGCGGCCCCTACCTCAACAGTTTCGGCGCCACGGAAACCGGCCTGCCGCCCGCTTCGGCCGGGATGATCCCACAAGGCACGATCCCGGCGTCGTTTACCAAACGGCAAAGTTCGCTCTGCGACCTGCGGCTGGTGGACGACGCAGGGAACGAAGTTCCGGACGGGGAAACCGGGGAAATGGCGATCCGCGGCCCCACCGTATTCAGCGGCTACTGGGACGCGGTGGAGACCAACCGGCGCGACTTCCAGGACGGGTGGTTCCGCATGGGCGATCTGTTCCGCCGCACGCCCGATGGCGGGTTCGATTTCGTCGACCGCGCCAAATACATGATAAAATCCGGCGGCGAGAACATCTATCCGGCCGAGATCGAGCGCGTCCTGCTGGCCGACCCGCGCGTGGCCGAGGCGGTGGTGGTGCGCACCCGCGATCCGCAATGGGGGGAGGTGCCCTGCGCCTTCGTCGTCCGTCGCGACCCGGCGCTGCGCGCGGAGGACGTGGAAGCGCTGTGCCGCGCGCAGCTTGCCGGCTACAAGCGCCCGCGCCTGGTACGCTTCGTGGCGATGGAGGACCTGCCGCGCAGCACCACCGGCAAGATCCAGCGCCACGAGCTCGAACCGCTCGTCCGCTGAATGGGCGCTTGCAAATCCGCCCGGCGCGCCGAATTGTGCGGGCCAGGGATACGGCCCAGGGAAACGAACCGTCACGGAGAGCAGCATGGCCGGGCCTGAGGCATGGAGCATCGAGCGGGCAGCGGCGATCATCGACGCCCACCGGGAAACCGAAGGCGCCGCGCTGCCGATCCTGCATGCGCTGCAAGCGGCGTTCGGCCATGTCCCGCGCGAGGCGATCCCGCTGGTCGCCGAAGCGTTGAACCTGACCCGCGCCGAGGTGCACGGGATCGCCAGCTTCTACCATGACTTCCGCCATGCCCCGCCGGGGCGGCACGTGCTGCGCCTGTGCCGCGCCGAGGCCTGCCAGGCGATGGGGGCGGAAGCGCTGGCCGCGGCGGCGCGCGCGCGCCTCGGCGTCGAATGGCACGAAACCACCGCCGACGGGGCGGTGACGCTGGAACCGGTGTTCTGCCTCGGCCTGTGCGCGGTCGCGCCGTCGGGGATGCTGGACGGGGCGCCGCTCGGCCGGCTCGATCCGCCGGCGCTGGATGCGGCGCTGGAGGGGATGCGATGACCCGCGTCTATGTCCCGTGTGACGCCGCCGCGCTGGCGCTCGGCGCGGACCGGATCGCCGCCGCGCTGACTGCCCAGCGGGCGGAGGTGGTGCGTACCGGATCGCGCGGGATGTTCTGGCTGGAACCGATGATCGAGGTCGAAACGTCCGCCGGCCGGATCGCCTACGGTCCGGTGACGCCGGCCGATCTGCCCGGCCTGCTCGCCTCCGGCCTGCTCGCCGGCGGGATGCACCGGCTGCGGCTCGGCCCGCCGGAGGACATCGCCTTCCTCGCCGGGCAGACGCGCTTCACCTTCGCGCGCTGCGGCGTGGTCGATCCCGGCTCGCTCGCCGATTACCGCGCGCATGGCGGGCTGCGCGGGCTGGCGCGCGCGATCGAGATCGGGCCGGCGGCAACCATCGCCGAGGTGACCGCCTCCGGCCTGCGCGGGCGCGGCGGGGCAGGGTTCCCGACCGGGAGCAAGTGGAAGACCGTCGCGGACGCATCGGGGCCGCGCAAGTGCATCGTCGCCAACGCCGACGAGGGCGATTCCGGCACCTTCGCCGATCGCATGCTGATGGAAGGCGATCCCTTCGCGCTGATCGAGGGCATGGCGATCGCCGGCGTCGCGGTCGGCGCGTCCAAGGGCTATGTCTATACGCGTTCGGAATATCCGCACGCGATCGCCGCGTTCGACACCGCGCTCGCCGCCGCCCGCGCCGGCGGCGCGCTGGGGCCGGACATGCTGGGGTCGGGGATCGGCTTCGACATCGAGCAACGCGTCGGCGCCGGCGCCTATATCTGCGGCGAGGAAACCGCGCTGCTGGAAAGCCTGGAAGGCAAGCGCGGCCAGGTGCGCGCCAAGCCGCCGCTGCCGGCGATCAAAGGGCTGTTCGGCCAGCCCACGGTGGTGAACAACGTGATCACCCTGGCCTCGGTACCCTTCATCATGGCCGAGGGCGCGCGCGCCTATCACGACGTCGGCTACGGCCGCTCGCGTGGCACCATGCCGATCCAGCTGGCCGGCAATATCCGCCATGGCGGTCTGTTCGAGGCCGGGTTCGGCCTGACCTTGGGGGAGATCGTGAACGATCTCGGCGGCGGCACCGCGACCGGCCGGCCGGTCCGCGCGGTGCAGGTGGGCGGCCCGCTCGGCGCCTATTTCCCGCCCGCGCTGTTCGACACCGTGTTCGACTACGAAGCCTTCGCCGCGCGCGACGGATTGATCGGCCATGGCGGCGTGGTGGTGTTCGACGATACCGTCGATCTGGCGCATCAGGCGCGCTTCGCGATGGAGTTCTGCGCCGCCGAATCCTGCGGCAAGTGCACCCCCTGCCGGATCGGCTCGGTGCGCGGGATGGAGGTGATCGACCGCATCCTCTCCGGACGCGATGTCGAGGCCAATCTGGACCTGCTCCGCGACCTGTCGGAGACGATGAAATTCGGCTCGCTCTGCGCGCTCGGCGGCTTCATCCCCTATCCGGTGATGAGCGCGCTCACCCACTTCCCCGAGGATTTCCGCCGCCTGGCGCGGGCGGCGGAATAAGGAGGACGGCATGACCCTGCACGCCGAACCCGATTATGGCACGCCGGCCAGCGCGGCCGCCGCTTCGGTAAGCCTCTCGATCGACGGGCAGAGCGTGACGGTACCGGAAGGTACCTCGGTGCTGCGCGCTGCGGCCGAGGCCGGGATCACGATCCCGAAACTCTGCGCCACCGACAGCCTGGCCGCGTTCGGCTCCTGCCGGCTCTGTCTGGTGGAGATCGAGGGCCGCGGCGGCACGCCGGCCTCCTGCACCACGCCGGTCGCGCCCGGCATGAAGGTTTCAACCGGCACCGAACGGCTGCGCCGACTGCGGCGCGGGGTGATGGAACTCTATCTGTCCGATCATCCCACCGCGACCCTGACCGCGCCCACTGCCGGCAGTTGCGAGATGCACGCGATGGCCGGCATCGTCGGCGTCCGGCAGGTGCGCTACGGCACGGCGGGGGCGAACCACCTGGGGGCGGAGATCGACGGATCGAACCCCTATTTCCAGTTCGACCCCGCGCTCTGCATCGTCTGCTCGCGCTGCGTGCGCGCCTGCGAGGAAACCCAGGGCACGTTCGCGCTCACGGTCGAAGGACGCGGCTTCGCCTCGAAAATCGTCGCCGGCATGAACGAGCCGTTCCTGACCTCCGAATGCGTCTCCTGCGGCGCCTGCGTCGCCGCCTGCCCGACCGGGTCGCTGATCGAGAAATCCGTGGTCGAACTCGGCCAGCCCGAGCACGCGACGGAAACCACCTGCGCCTATTGCGGCGTCGGCTGCACCTTCCGCGCCGAGATGCAAGGGGAAACCGTCGTGCGCATGGTGCCGGCGAAATCCGGCAAGGCCAACCATGGCCATTCCTGCGTGAAGGGCCGCTTCGCCTGGGGCTACGCGCAGCACAAGGATCGCATCCTGAAACCGATGCTGCGCGCCAACATCGCCGATCCCTGGCGGGAAGTGAGCTGGGACGAGGCGATCGCGCATACCGCGGCCGAGTTCCGCCGCCTGCAGGCGAGCCACGGCAAGGACAGCGTCGGCGTCATCACCTCCTCGCGCTGCACCAACGAGGAGACCTATCTGGTGCAGAAACTGGCCCGCGCCGGCTTCGGCAACAACAACACCGACACCTGCGCCCGGGTCTGCCACTCGCCCACCGGCTACGGTCTCGCCACCACCTTCGGCACCTCCGCCGGCACCAACGACTTCGATTCGGTCGAACACGCCGACGTGGTGCTGGTGATGGGCGCCAACCCGACCGACGGGCACCCGGTATTCGCCTCCCACCTCAAGCGCCGGCTGCGGGACGGGGCGAAGCTCATCGTCATCGACCCGCGACGGATCGACCTCGTGCACACGCCGCATGTCCAGGCCACGTTCCACCTGCCGCTGCGCCCCGGCACCAATGTCGCCATGCTGGATGCGCTCGCCCATGTGATCGTGACGGAAGGGCTGGTGAACCAGGACTTCGTACGCGCCCGCTGCGACGCCGAAGCCTTCGCCGAATGGGCCGCCTTCGTCGCCGAGCCGCGCAACAGCCCCGAGGCGGTCGAGCCGCTCACCGGCGTGCCGGCCGCGCTGATCCGCGACGCCGCCCGGCTGTTCGCCACCGGCCCCAACGCGGCGATCTATTACGGCCTCGGCATCACCGAACACTCCCAGGGCAGCACCGCGGTGATGGCGCTCGCCAACCTGGCGATGGCCACCGGCAATATCGGCCGCCCCGGGACCGGGGTGAACCCGCTGCGCGGACAGAACAACGTGCAGGGGTCGTGCGACATGGGCAGCTTCCCGCACGAACTGCCCGGCTACCGCCACATCTCCAACCCCGACGTGCGCGCGATCTATGAGCGCGAATGGGGCGTGCAGCTCGATCCCGAGCCGGGGCTGCGCATCCCCAACATGATCGACGCCGCGCTGGATGGCTCCTTCCGCGGCCTCTATATCCAGGGCGAGGATATCGTCCAGTCCGATCCCGACACGCGCCACATCACCGCGGGCCTGGCGGCGATGGAATTCGTGGTGGTGCAGGACCTGTTCCTGAACGAAACCGCCTCCTACGCGCATGTCTTCCTGCCCGGCTCGACCTTCCTGGAAAAGGACGGTACTTTCACCAACGCCGAACGCCGGATCGGCCGGGTGCGCAAGGTGATGGCGCCGCGCAACGGCTACGAGGACTGGGAGATCACCCAACTGATCGCCAACGCGCTCGGCTGCGGCTGGTCCTACACCCATCCCGAACAGATCATGGACGAGATCGCCCGGACCACGCCCACCTTCGCCGGCGTCAGCTTCGCGAAGATCGACGCGCTCGGCTCGCTGCAATGGCCCTGCAACGAGGCGGCGCCGGACGGCACGCCCACCATGCACGAACAGGGCTTCGTGCGCGGCAAGGGGCGCTTCATGGTGACCGAATACGTCCCCACCGACGAACGCACCGGTCCGCGCTTCCCCCTGCTGCTCACCACCGGGCGCATCCTGAGCCAGTATAACGTCGGCGCGCAGACCCGGCGCACCGCCAACACCGCCTGGCACCCGGAGGATCTGCTGGAAATCCACCCGCACGACGCCGAGGAACGCGGCATCCGCGACGGCGATCCGGTGCGCCTCGCTTCCCGCGCCGGCGCCACCACGCTGCGCGCGCGGATCACCGACCGGGTCGCGCCCGGCGTGGTCTACACCACCTTCCACCACCCCGAGACGCAGGCCAACGTCGTCACCACGGACTATTCTGACTGGGCGACGAACTGCCCGGAATACAAGGTGACGGCGGTGCAGGTCTCGCCGTCCAACGGACCCTCCGAATGGCA
>JAJZVS010000225.1 GCA_021845555.1 Pseudomonadota bacterium | reverse complement strand
GGCTTCAGGTTTCCCGAGGGCCCGGCGGTGATGCCGGACGGTTCGGTGGTGCTGACCGAGATCGCCGGCAAGCAGGTCAGCCGCGTGGCGCCGGACGGAACGTCCGCGGTGCTGAGCGCGACCGGCGGCGGGCCGAACGGATTGGCGCTCGGGCCGGACGGGGCGCTTTATTGCTGCAACAACGGCGGCGGGCTGTACCGGCCGGGGCATTTCATGGCCGAGGGGCCGGCGCCCGACTACGCCGGCGGCTCGATCCAGCGCATCGATCCGAAGACCGGTGCGGTGCGCGTGCTCTATACCGAATGCAACGGCCACAAGCTGTCGGCGCCGAACGATCTGGTGTTCGACAAGCAGGGCGGGTTCTGGTTCACCGATCTCGGCAAGCGCTACGCGCGCGCGCGCGATCACGGCGGGCTCTATTACGCGATGCCGGACGGCTCGCGCATCGTCGAGGTGGCGTATCCGATCCTGTCCGCCAACGGCGTCGGCCTGTCGCCCGACGAGCGTACCGTCTATGTCGCCGATACCGAACCCGCGCGGCTCTGGGCGTTCGACATCACCGCCCCCGGCGAGCTGCGCAAGCACCCGTTTCCTTCCCCGAACGGCGGCCGGCTGGTGGCGGGGCTGCCGGGCTATCAGCGCTTCGACAGCCTGGCGGTGACGGCGAGCGGGAACATCTGCGTCGCCACGCTGGTGACCGGCTGCATCACCGTGATCGCGCCGGACGGGCGGGTGCTGCGCCAGGTGGCGATGCCCGATACGCATCCGACCAACATCTGCTTCGGCGGGCCGGACCTGCGCACGGCCTATTTCTCGCTGTCGGAAACCGGGCGGCTGGGCGCGATGGAATGGGACGAGCCGGGGCTGCGGCTGAACTTCGCCGGCTGAGCCCGCGCGCTCAGGCCGGCGCGGCTTCGGGCGCGGGGTCGGTCAGGTCGAGATCGGCGTAGAGCTCCCCAAGCGGCAGCTCGATCCCGACCTCCGGCAGCGCCAGCACGGCATCGGCGCCGGTGAGCACCTGGGAGAGCCAGTCCTCCCCGTGCCGGGCGAACACCAGGGCGGCGATGTGGGTCTGTTCCAGGATCACGTAGCGGCGGATCGACGGGGTGGCGCGGTATTCGGCGTTCTTCACGGTCAGATCGGTATGCGCGGTGCTCTCGCTGAGGATCTCGAACACCACCACCGGGTCGGTGACGAGCGTGCCGGCGTTGGCGGGGCGGGAGCAGACCACGAACCCGTCCGGGTAGCGGATCGATCCGGCGGCCTCGATCTTGAGGTCGCTGCCGTAGAACCGGCACGGCGTGCCACGCAGCCGGCCGCCGACCGTGATGGCCAGGTTCCGTTGCACCGTCGCGTGCGCCACCGTGCCGCCGGTCATGGCAAGCGGCTGGAACCCGTCGAACTCGTAGCGCAGCGCCTGGCGTTCCTCCCAGGCGAGGAACTGCGGCACGGTCAGGGGCTTCCGCAGCGCGACGTTCATGGCGGTGCGTATAGCAGGAACCGGCGGTTCGCGACAGCTTGGCGGACCCGCTTGCTCCCGGGCGGGCACGCCGCTATATCCCGCCTCCTCACGCGCTCGCCGTGTTCGGGCGTGGGTCGGCCGGAGTGTAGCTCAGCCTGGTAGAGCACTGTGTTCGGGACGCAGGGGCCGGAGGTTCGAATCCTCTCACTCCGACCAAATTCCCGCCCGCTTTCGATCGGTGCAGCGCCGGGGGTGCCGTGCCCGCGGCGGAAGTCCGGCATTGGCAGCCACCGGTATTGGCAGCGGCCGGCATTGGCAGAGGCGGGCCGGGGCGGCGATGATCGCGCCTTCGCAGCCGCGCCAGCCGGGAACCCGTGCCATGACCGATCGCCGCGACGCGGGCCGCCCGCCGCCCGGGACCGATTCTCCCCCGACCGGTCCGGTCGCCCCGCGGGGCCGTGTGCGGCGACGGGACCGCCCGATGACGCTGCAACTCGGCGCCTACGAACTCCGCAAGCACGGGGCGCCGCGGTTCGACTGGCGCGACCCTTACCATCTGGCGGTGGGGCTGAGCTGGCCGGGGTTCGTGGCGCTGCTCGCCGCGCTCGACCTGGCGATCAACGCGGTGTTCGCACTCCTGTATGCTGCGGTGCCCGGCTGCCTGAGCCTGGCGCCGTCGGCCGGGTTCGTGGGCGCCTTCTTCTTCAGCGTGGAGACGCTGGCGACCGTCGGCTACGGCCGGGTGGCGCCGGTGACGCTGTATGGCCATGTGGTCTCGGCCGCCGAGATCTTCTCCGGCATGGCGTTCACTGCGCTGGCGACCGGCCTGACCTTCGTGCGCTTCTCCCGCCCGCGGGCGCGGATCCTGTATGCGGACCAGGCGGTGGTGACGCGCCATAACGGCCAGCCGACGCTGATGCTGCGGATCGCCAACGGCCGCTCCAGCATGCTGGTCGATGGCGCGGCGCGGCTCTATGCGCTGATCGCGGAGCGGAGCGAGGAGGGGCAGTTCTACCGCCGCATCCACGAACTGCCGCTGCTGCGCGCGCGCATCCCGGTGTTCGGGCTGACCTGGACGTTGATGCACCGGCTGGACGCGGCCAGCCCGCTGGCCGGCTACGACCCGGCGCGGCTGGCCGCCGACGGGGTGCGGCTGTTCCTGGCGGTGACCGCGCGCGACCCGGTGCTGGCCGCCGAGGTGCACGACATGCACGACTACGGGCCGGAGGATCTGCGCTTCGGCATGCGCTACGCCGAGGCGGTGAGCGTCGATGCGGCCGGCCGGCCGGTGGCGGATCTGGGGCGGGTGGGGGAGATCGAGCCGGAGTAGGGGGCCGTTCGCCTCACGCCCAGGAGGTGTCGTCGCGGGGCAATCGCGCTGCGTCGTCGATAATTACAACACACGCCGACCAAAAATACCGATATTTTCGCTACTTTGGTCGGCTCGAGTTGCGCGCGGCGTCGATCGGTTGGCCCTGCGTTGAATGAGATCTGGATGACGAATGAGACGCACGCTGACCGCATCGAGCTAACCTTTTTTGGGCTAACATCAAAGAATGGTTGGTAGAGCGCGGTACGGCACGGTCTTGGACCCTCGCCAGAACACCGCGCTGCTTTCGCCCGGCGGTCGCTCATGTCGGCCACGTCTTCGCAGTCCACGGCGTACGAGCAGATCGTGAGTGATTCCGCCTTCGAGGCGAACCCTTGTGCTGCGCTTTCCGCCAGGCGGTCTCCACCTGCCGGGACATATCGAGGGCGGCACGTGCCCACAGGGTTGAAGTCTCCCCGGGGCGGGCAGCGCCGTCGCCAAGTGTAAGGGCGAAGGTCCAGTGCGGATTATGCGCCCGATAGGCCAGCCCGAGCAGCCTCTCGCAGAGTAGCGGACCGCGATCCGAGCCAAGGTGCCGATGGGCACGCGAGCATAGGCAGATGCATGCCGCTTTTCCTCGGCCGCACGGGCTGCCGGGATTGGGCCGGATCACGGAATCGCGACCCGACAGACCTGCGAATGGCGGGGCCGTCTGGACTTGGTGCATGGCAATGGCCGGACGAGGGGGGCGATCCCGGGGGGCGGGACGAGGTCGACTGTAAGGGAAATGTTACTCAACAAAACAGAAGTCGAGGATCATCTCCATAGTTAGACCGTCTATCCAGATTTTACGCAGCCCGGTCCACAGGTGTCGAAGAGATTCGGTGGCGGGGGTGGTGGGGCCGCGCTGGCGGAGCGGCATTGAAGCCGTGGCAGCCTAGGCGTGGCGTGGAACAATAACGAGAATAATCCAGTAGTTATGCAGAAAACTTCAGGATGAACCCGGAGCGTTCGGGCGGTGGAATGCGAAGCGCAAACTCTGCTGCGGCGGGGGCGACATTTTCTCGGGGCGCAGTGGAATATGCTTGCACCTAACGATTCGTTAGGATATGCATTCTCCAGCGGCAGGCGTCGGGCAGGCTGCGCGGCAACGTCATTCACGAAGGTCTGGTCAGATGCAGTCAACACTCTCCTCATGGATGCGCGGCGCGGCGGTCAGTGCGAGCGTCGCTTTGGCGGTGGCTATGGCGCCTGGGGTGGCGATGGCGACCTCGATCAACGGTTCGGCTTCGGTGGGATCGAGCAGTGCCACCATCACCGGCACCAACCTGAGCAACGTGACCGCGATCACCCCGGTTACTCTCGGCGCAAGCAATGAGATCACCTTAGACGGGTCAACAACGCCGACCTACCTCGGCGCCACCAATGATTTTATCAATTTCGTTGGTGGCGGTGCGCTGGGTGGCGACATCACTATGGCGACGATCGCCAGTGGCGGCGGCCTCACCTTTTCCGGGACGGACGGCACCAACACGCTATCGTTCACGGCGAGCGGTGGGGAGATCATCTCGCAGTCCGCAAACTTTCTCGACCTCTACTTCACGGGCGTGACCACCTTCACCGGGCTTACCAATACCAATGGTAGCGCGCGTATCAGCATCACGTCGACTGGTGGGTCGTATTCCTACAGCGGAACGTTCGCATCGCCCCCCTTCGCGCCGCCGCCGTCCACTGTCCCCGAGCCCGCTTCGTTGGCGCTGCTCGGGGTTGGCCTGCTCGGTCTCGGCATGATCCGCGCCAAGCGCGCCTGATCGTTCAAGACAAAGTTACCGATGGGTCGCGGCGCCTTCGGGCGCCGCGACTCGTTTCGGCTCCCCGCTTTGCGTGCGATCCGCGCACGCCACGGGCCGCGACGCAGCCACCAACAAACGCAAGGGTCACGCGGCCGAGCTGAAGCGGCTCGGCGTGGACCAACTGTACCGTTCGGTTCGACCGCGCGCGAAGAGGTAGGCATCGATCTGTTTTTCGATCACGCGCGCCGCAAGCTCGGTCGGTTCCAGCTGATAGGCGTGAAAGAGCGCGCCGCCGAAATCCTCGCCTGCAAGACGGACATCATGACGAGGTGCAGCCTGCATCCGGTCCTGCGGAAGCGGATCGAGGACTCGGCACTGCAGGCCCTCTGATGGCCGGACGCTCCGCCACGCCGCGGCGGCACGACGTCATCGACGGATCCGCGCCGAGACCGAAAGCACGTCTCTCGACGCGTTCGAAGCCGATTGGTGCAAGCGCTGGCTGGTGGAACGCGGCATCGAGATCGTTTCGGAATCAAGCCGCCGCCTACCCGCCGACATGAAGACCCGCCACCCCGAAATCCCGCGGCGCAAGGTGGCCGGCGTCGGCAATGTGCTCCGCCATGACTATGAGCGGACGGCGCCGGACGTGCTCTGGAACGTCACGCGGCAGGACCTCCCCGCCCTGGACCGGGTTTGCCGCGAGGAACTGGCCGCCGCCCGCGCTCAGGGTGAGGAATAGACGGCCGGACGAGGGTCGCGGATGGCGTGCGGCGGTCCGGCCCCCGAAAAGCCGGCAAATCCGCGACGCCGGGGGCAGGAACGGCCCCGGAGGACGCCCTCTCTTCGCCAGGGAGCAAGGTCACCCCCGCTTTTTGCCGCACCCGAACGCCGCGGCACCAGCTACGCCGAACATTCCATCCGGGTCGGTTTCCAGCGCAAATGGGCCTGGAGGCTCCTGCCGCGCACAAGGGCAAAGCACCGCGGCGTCGCCGATCGGGGGGCGTAGCAGGCATAAGCTGCGGCGTGTTCACCGGGTCGCCCTGGCGCTACAGTGGGGCGCATGACGATGACGGCATGGTTGAACCGGGCGGGCGCGACCGGCGCCCTACTTTGCGGGGTCCTCCTCTGCGGCCTCGGCGCGGCGCCGGCGGCACGGGCGGCCAACCCGATGGGGTTCGTGCGCGCCGGCGACTGGACGGACGCCACCGCCGCGGTGGCGGACGCGGCGGACCCGGTGGCACGCAAGCTGGTGCTGTTCTACCGCCTGCTCGCGCCCGGCGCGGCCACCCCGGACGAGATCTCCGCCTTCCTCGCCGCCAACCCGGACTGGCCCGACCGCTGGCTGCTGGAGCGCCGGCGCGCGGAGGCGCTCGTGCGGGACGGCGACGACGCGGATGCAAGCGCGAACTGCCTGACCGGCCCCATCGCGCTGCCGGCCGCGCTGGCGCGCTGCGCCGATGCGCTCGCCGCCACCGGGCGGGCGCGGGAAGCGGCGGCGATGGCGGGGCGCGCCTGGGCGGAGGGCCTGTCCGATCCGGCGCTCGTCGGGGCATTTCTGCGCCGCTGGTCCGCCGCGCTGACGCCGGCCGAGGAATGGGCGCGGTTCCGGACCCTGCTGCGCCGCGATCCCCGCGCCGCGGCGGCCGAACTGCCGCGCCTGGCGCCGCCGCGCCGGGCCGAAGCGCGCGCCCGGCTCGCCTTGATCCGGAATGCCCCGAACGCGCTGGCGCTGCTGCGCGACCTGCCGCCGGCGGCGCGCGACGCGCCCGCGCTGATCCTTGCCGAGGCCGGCTGGCTGCGCCGGACCGGGCAGGCCCCCGCGGCCGCCCCCGTGGG
>JAJZVS010000224.1 GCA_021845555.1 Pseudomonadota bacterium | reverse complement strand
CAGGACAGCTACAAGGCGTGGCGGCAGAAGCTGGCCGAGGGCGAAACGGCCAAGCGCGCCTCCGCCGGGGCGAACAAATACGCCGAGGACGGCGACATCCATCCGGTGCGCCTGCTCGAAGAGGTCAAGAACTTCGCCAAGCGGGACGCGATCCTGTGCGTCGATGGCCAGGAGACGCTGAACTTCGGCCGCCAGACCATGCCCACCTTCGCGCCGGGGCACCGGCTGAACTCGGGACCGTTCGGCACCATGGGCGTGGGCCTGCCGTTCGGCGTCGGCGCCAAGGTGGCCTGCCCCGACAAGCAGGTGATCGTGGTGCATGGCGACGGCAGCTTCGGGCTGAACGCGATGGAGCTCGACACCGCCATCCGCCACAAGATCCCCATCCTGGTGGTGATCAGCCTGAACGGCGGCTGGACCGCCGATCCGAAGCGCGAGAAGCCCGGCCGCGATCTGGGTTACACGCGGTTCGACAAGATGTGCGAGGCGCTCGGCGGCTATGGCGAATACGTGACCCAGCCGGAGGAGATCCGTCCGGCGCTGGAACGCGCCCAGGCCAAGGTCGATGCGGGCATGGTCGCGGTGGTGAACGTGCGCACCGACTACCGGGCGCGCTTCGCCGGCGTCGCGTTCTCCGACTATTCCACCTGAGATTTCCGCCTTTCTCGGAAATCCGGGTATCCGTTTGGTTTGCGCGTGGCCGCCCCACCAACCCCACGCGCGGTATATCCGGGATCCTTCGGATACCGGGTATACCAGCCCGGCCGGCGCGCACCCCGCGCCGGCCGGATGACCTCGCATGCCGCGCATCCCCTTCGGGCTGGACCGGTTGCCGGACACGCTGGCGCCGGACGATCCGCGTCTGCCGGCCGCCAGGGTCGGCGGTGCGACGTTACGGCTGAACAGCGAACCGCTGCCGCTGGGCGCGCTCGCGGCCGCCGGTGACGGCCACGACGGCCGCGTGGCCGCGCTGCTGCGCTGGCTGGAAACCGGCTGCGGGGACTACGCCCGCCCGCTGGTCGATTTCATGCGTTCCTATGTGCGCTGTCTGGAGGCGGCGCTCGCCGCAAGGCACGAGGAACTTGCTGCCGGCCTGGCCCGGTTCGACGGGCTGTACGCGCCCCGGGACTGGTTCTGGTCCGCCCCGCGTCCGCTGCCGCGCGCCTGGCTGGCCACGCCGGACGGGCCGCGCAAGGCCGGGATCGCGTTCTGGATCGACGGGGCGCCGCTCGCCATCGGCCTCGATGCCGGCGGGCGCGAAACCGTGGCGCTGCGCGCGGCGGGGATCGCCGTGCTGGAGCTCGGCCCCGCGGCGCTGGGCGGCGATCCGGCGGCGCTGGCCGCGCTGCTGCCGGCGGCATTCCACCGCTTCGAGGAGGGCGAGACCCTGCCGGCGAGTCCGTTCCGCCGGCCGGCACCGCCAGTCGCGCAGGACGCTGCCCCCTCCCCCCTTGCGGGGGAGGGCCGGGGTGGGGGGCAGGAACGCCCGTCGCCCGTTGCGTTGCGGCCCCCCCTCCCCGCCCCGCTTCCCGCCGTGGTGTTTCCTTCGCTTCCCGTCACGATCCTCACCGGCTTCCTGGGCAGCGGCAAGACCACGCTGCTGAACCGGCTGCTGCGCGATCCGGCGCTGGCCGACACGGCGGTGATCGTGAACGAATTCGGCGCCGTCGGCCTCGACCACCTGCTGGTGGAAACCGCGCTCGAGGACACGGTGCTGCTCGCCAACGGCTGCATCTGCTGCACCGTGCGCGGCGACATCGCCGATACGCTGGAGACGCTGTGGGAACGCCGCGCGGGGGGCGACCTGCCGCCGTTCCGTCGCATCGTGATCGAAACCACCGGGCTGGCCGATCCCGCCCCGGTGGCGCACGCTCTGCTGGAAGCGCCCGGCGCGCGCTTCGCCTGCCGACTGGACGGGATCGTCACCACCGTCGATGCGCTGCATGGCGCCGCCCAGCTCGACCGTCAGCCGGAGGCGCGGCGCCAGGTCGCGATGGCCGACCGCGTGCTGCTCACCAAGACCGATCTGGCCGCGCCCGCGGAGATCGCCGCCGCCGAGGCCGCCGTCGCGCGGCTCAACCCGCGCGCGCCGCTCCGCCATGTGATCGCCGGCGATGCCGCGGCGGCGGAGGTGTTCGCCCTGGCCCCGGATGCGGACGCCGCCGCCGCGCGGATCGCGCGCTGGCTCGGCGAGGCCCCGGCCGATCAGTCCTGGCTCAACCGCCACCTGCCGGCCCGCCACGGCGCGGAGATCGCGGCGACCGTGCTGCGCCGCGCCGTGCCGGTGGCATGGGACGCGCTGGCGCGCTGGCTCGACTCGCTGCTGTCGCTGCACGGGGAGCGCGTGCTGCGGCTCAAGGGCATCGTGCAACTCGTCGGCGCGTCCCGGCCGGTCGCGGTGCAGGCGGTGCATCACGTGCTGCATCCGCCGCTGCCGCTCGATGGGCCGGCGGCCGCGCAGGGCGGCACGCGGATCGTGGTGATCGCGCGCGGCCTGTCGGCTTCGGGCCTGCGCGCGAGTTTCTCCGCCGCGCTCGGCGGAATATGATCAGCCGCGCACCGCCTTATGATACTCCCGGTTCGGCATCATATCGGTGGCCGAGGCCATGCGGTTCGACAGGTTGAAGAACGCCACCGTCTCGGCCAGGTCGAAGATGTCCTCGGCGGACAGCCCGACCGCGCCCAGCGCGGCGCGGTCCGCATCCTCGATCAGCCAGGGCGTCGTGGTCATCTTCCAGGCGAAATCGAGCATCGCCCGCTGGCGGGGATCGAGTTCGGCCACCCGGTAGTTCAGCGCCATCATCTCGCCGAGCTCGGGATCGCCCGATAACTGGCGTACCGCCGCGCCGTGCGCGACCAGGCAGTAGTAGCACCGGTTCGCAGACGAAACTACAACCGCGACCATCTCGCGCTCCAGCTTCGACAGGCCGGAGGGCGAGAGCATGATCTCGTTGTACATCGCCATGAAGTTGCGCAACCGTTTCGGCTTCAGGCTGTAGGTGCTGAACACCGCCGGCACGAAGCCGAGCTTGTCCTCGCACTTGCGCCAGATCGCGGCCAGATCCTCGTCCAGCGTCGCGGGGTCCGGCACGCCGAGCTTGGAGATGTGATCGGGCTGTCCCATCAGTCGAATACCTCCGGATTGACCGCGTGCGCGCGGATCGGGTGGCCGTCCAGCACCGACAGGATGTTTTCGGCGGTCGTGCGCGCCATCCCGGCCACCGATTCGGTGGTGACGCCGGCCATGTGCGGCGAGGAAATCACCTGCGGCAGGGCGAGCAGCGGATTGTCGGTGGGCGTCGGCTCCTCGGCGAACACGTCGAGACCGGCGCCGGACAGATGGCCCGAACGCAGCGCCGCGACCAGCGCGGGTTCGTCGATGATCCCGCCGCGCGCGGTGTTCACGATCGCCGCGCCGCGCTTCATCCGCGCCAGCCGCGCCGCTCCGAACATCCCCACCGTCTCGGCATTCTTCGGGCAGTGGATGGAGACGAAATCGGCCCGCGCCAGATCGGCATCGAGATCGGCCACCGGCGTGTAGCCGGCGGCGCGGATGGTATCGGGGGAGACGTAGGGATCGTGGATCAGCACGTCCATCTCCATCGCCGCGCAGCGCCGGGCCGAGCGCGTGCCGATCCGCCCGAAGCCGACGATCAGCACGGTCTTGCCGGCGACCTCGGCCGGCAGCGCCGCGTGCCGCTCGGTCCAGCGCCCGCCGCGCACCAGCGCATCCATCTGCGGCCCGCGCTTGGCGAGCGTCATGATCAGATACAGCGCGTGTTCGGCGACCGAGGTGGAATTGGAGGTGCCGGCGGTCATCAGCGGCACCCGCCGTTCGTTCAGCGCCGGCACCTCCACCGCGTCGTAGCCGACGCCGATGCGCGCCACCACCTCGATCGCCGGCGAGGCGTCGAGCTCGGTCCGCCGGTACGGCGTGGCCGACAGCGCGATGCCGGCGGCATCCGCGAGCATCGGCAGCAGCGCCGCCTGGGTGATGCCGGCGGGATAGACGATCATCTCGATATCGCCGCGCGCGGCGAGCAGGTCGGTGCCCGCCCGGCCCATCGTATGCGGCACCAGCACGCGCTTTCGGTTCGTAGCCATCGGGGGCGTTCCTTCAGAGTTTCCGTTGCAGATTGGCGACGTAGCTGCGGTTCCAGGTCGGCGCGATCATCACCTCATTGATGACGACATGCGGCGGCAGGCAGGCGATGTAGCGCACCAGGTCGCCACAGTCTTCCGGCTGGACCATGCGCGCGCGCTCCTCGGGTCCCACCGGGTTGGGGCGCTGGTCCAGGATCGGTGTGGCGACCTCGCCCGGCAGCATCACGGTGGAGCGGATGCCGTTGACGCATTCCTCCATGTTCAGGCTGTGGCTGGCGGCGACCACGCCGTGCTTGGCGGCGGTGTAGATCGGCCCCGAGAACCCGCCGATGAAGCGCCCGGCCATCGAGGCGGTGTGGATGATGAGCCCGTCCTTCTGCGCGCGCATCAGCGGCAGCGCGACCGTCACGCAATAGAGCGCGGCGGTCAGGTTGCCGCCCACCAGCGTATCGATCCCCTCCGGCGTCAGCTGCGCCCAATGGCGCTCGACGATGTTGAGCCCGGCGTTGTTCACCAGGATGTCGAGCCGACCGAGCTGGCCCGCAATGAACGCGCCCACCCTGCGTACCTCGGCCGATTTCATCAGGTCCGCCGGCTGCACATGCGCGGTGCCGCCCGCGGCGCGGATGCGTGCGGCCACCGATTCGAGCAAGGTTGCCCGCCGCCCGGTCAGCACGATCGCGGCGCCCTCGCCGGCCAGCGCCAGTGCCGCCGCCTCGCCGATGCCGCTGCCGGCGCCGGTCACCCAGGCGATCTTCCCGCTCAGCCGGCCCATGGCGTGTCCCCTCGTTCTTGCCGCGCCCATTCAACGGGCTGGCGGCCCGCACGGCAAGGTCAGGCGGGCGTGCGCTCGACGAAATGGATCAGCACGCCGCCGAGCGCCTCGGGATGGACGAAGCCGATGCGCGCGCGACGGGAGCCGGGGCGGCCGGCGCGGTCGATCATCCGCACGCCGGCGCGATCGAGCCGCGCCAGCACGGCGTCGATCTCCGGCGTCTTGAACGCCAGGTGGTGCAGGCCCGGTCCGCGCGACGCGACGAAGCGGGCGATCGCGCCCTGGTCCTGGCGCGTGGTACCGGCGCTGCCGTGCGCCACCTCGCCCATTTGGCGCGGGTCGAAATTGGCCAGGAACTCGAGCTCGCAGTCGCCCACCGTGACGAAGGCCACCCGCAACCCGCCGGTCGCGACCGGGGCACGGGCATGATGCACCACGCCGTATTTGTCGGAGGTGAAGCTTTCCAGCGGCACCATCACCTCCATGTCGGTCTGCTGGCTTTCCAGCGCCATGCCGAAGCCACCGCAAAAGGCGCTGATCCCGGCGGCGGTGTCGGCGGCGGCGATGCCGAGGTGATCCAGCCGCTCGATCAGCGGCGCGGCGGCTGGCTCGGGAAGCGGCCCGCCGGTCAGCACGGTGTGCACGCCGGCGGTTTGCGCCGGATCGAGCGGCAACACGGACGCCCCGGCGAGCCCTGCCCGCTCCGGCCACGTCGCCATCCCCGCCGCGCGTGCCGTTTGCCCTGGATCGGCGCAGGCCAGCGCGATGTGGTGCACGCCGGGCCGTTCGGTGCCCTCGGCCAGCGGATGGCCGAGCGGCACGATGGCGAGCGCCGCCGCCCCCACGCCCAGCAGCATGACCGCGGGGTCGGCCGTCGCGCGCCGCGGCAGGCCGAGCAGGCCATGCAGCACGTCGCCGGCGGCTTCCGGCGTGCGGGAGGCGAGGACGACATAGGCAAGGACGGGTGGGGTCATCGGCGGGGCTCCATGCGATCAGGGAACAGTGTGCCGTCGATCGGCGTGGTGGCAAATCCGCCGCCTTCCCTTGTTACTGACCGGCCGGCCGGTTATTATCTCCGCATGCCGCCCGCGTCCCCTGCCCCGCGCCGCACCCGCCGCAAGGATGCGCGGCCCGGCGAGATCGTCACCGCCGCGCTGGCGGAGTTCGCCGAACGCGGCTTCGCCGCCACCAGGCTGGGGGACATCGCCGCCCGCGCCGGCATCAGCAAAGGCACGCTCTATCTCTATTTCGCCACCAAGGAGGACCTGTTCCGCGCCGCCGTGCGCCGGGACCTGCTGCCGAACCTGGAGGCGATGGAGGCGCTGGTGGCCGCCCACACCGGCCCCTCCGCGGCGCTGCTACGGGAGATCGCCACAAGGTCGCTGGCGCTGATCGACAGCGAGGCGGCGGCGATCCCCCGGCTGGTACTCGCCGAGGCGGGGAACTTCCCCACCCTCGCCCGCTTCTACGCCGACGCGGTGGCGGCGCGCGGCCTGCGCCTCATCAGCGGCATCCTGGCCCGGGGAATG
>JAJZVS010000002.1:359-31435 GCA_021845555.1 Pseudomonadota bacterium | reverse complement strand
GGCGGCGGTGCTGCGCGGGCGGGGGATCGCGGCGATCGTGAGTTCCCCGCTCGCCCGTGCGCGCGCCACCGCGGAAATCGCCGCCGCCGCGCTCGGCCTGCCGGTCACGATCGAGGACGGGCTGCGCGAGGTCGCCTTCGGCGTGCAGGAAGGCCAGCCGATGTCGGACTGGTTCGCCGGCTGGATCGCCGGCAGCATGACGCCCGAGGGGGCGGAGAGTTTCGCCGCCCTGCGCCGGCGCGCGGTCGGCGCGGTGAACCGGGCCACGGCGCAGCCGCCGCCGGTGCTGATCGTGGCGCACGGGGCGCTGTTCCGCGCGTTGCGGTCGGCGATGGGGCTGGAGCCCAATATGCGGACCCGCAACGCGGTGCCGTTCCACTGCGCGCCGGGCAGCAACGGGGTCTGGGATCTGGTGCCGGCGGAGGTGGGCGCGGCGCTGGACTTGTAACAACCGCCCCACCAACCCCGCGCGCGCTACCGGCCGGCCCAAAAGGCCGCCGGTATCAACCCGCCGCGGCGCGCCGGTGCCGGCGCGCCGGCATGGCCGGAACGGCCGGCGCCGGCAGCTCGTCCGGGTTGGTCAGCGCCGCCAGCAGGGCCGTGCGCAACTGTTGCAGCTTGCGTTCGTTCTCGACCTTCAGGCCGAACACGTCCTTCACGTAGAACACGTCGACCGCGCGCACCCCGTAGGTGGTGACGTGGGCGGAGGCGATCTGCAGCCCCTGGTCGCTGATCGCCGCCGTCACGTCGTGCAGCAGGCCGGGCCGGTCGCGCCCGTTCACCTCCAGCACCGTATGGGTGTGGGAGGCGCGGTTGTCGATCACCACCCGCGGCGGCACGTGGATCGCGCGCATCCGCTGCCCGAGCAGGGCCTTGGACATCTTGTTGATCTCGCTCGCCATCCGGAGCCGTCCGGTGAGCGCCTGCTCGATCAGCACCGACAGCCGCGCCAGCCGGTGCGGCGCGTCGAACGTGCCGCCGGCGGCGTCCTGGATCCAGAACGTATCGAGCGCCATGCCGTTGGTCATGGTATGGATGCGCGCATCGACGATCGAGGCGCCGGCCACCGCCAGCGCGCCTGAGATCTTGCTGAACAGCCCGGCGTGGTCGGCGCAATAGACGGTCACTTCGGTGACCGCGCGGGCCGGCAGCGGCTGGGTATCGACCGTGAGCGGCGCCTTGCGCTGCTCCGCGTCGCGGATCAGCCGGGCGTGGCGGGCGTGGGTTTCCGGATCGAAGGACAGCCAGTAGCCCGGATGGCCGAGCGCGGCGAAAGCGGCGATGTCCTCGGCGGACCAGTCCGCCAGCAGCGCGGCGGCGGCATCGCGCGCGCGCGCCACCCGGGTGTCGCGCGCGGTCGTGGCCAACCCGCCTTCCAGCACTTCCGCGACCCGGCTGTAGAGTTCGCGCAGCAACGTGGCCTTCCAGCCGTTCCAGACCTTGGGGGAAACGGCGCGCATGTCGGCTACCGTGAGGACCAGCAGCAGGCGCAACCGTTCGGGTGACTGGATCGTATCCGCGAGGTCCAGGATGGTCTTCGGATCGTCGATGTCGCGCTTGAACGCGGTCTCGCTCAGGAGCAGATGATACAGCACCAGCCAGGAGACGGTTTCGGTCTCCTCGGCGGTCAGTCCCAGCGCCGGGCCCAGTTCCAGCGCGATTTCCGCGCCGATCCGGGAATGATCGCCGCCGCGCCCCTTGGCGATATCGTGCAGCAGCATCGCCAGATAGAGCGCGCGACGCGACTGGATCTGACCCACCACCTCGGAGGCGATCGGCGCCACGGTGGCGAGACCGCCGCGCTCCATGGTATTGAGCACGCGGATCGCCTCGATCGTGTGCTCATCGACGGTGAAGACATGGTAGGTGTCGAACTGCATCTGCCCGACGATCCGCGCCCAGTCCGGCACCAGCCGGCCGAGGATGCCGGCCTCGTTCAGAATTGCCAGCCAGCGGGCGCCGTCGGGATGGGTCTGGTCGCGTCCGTTCTCCGGCAGGCGGCCGCACATCAGGTCCATGAACAGGGCGGCGGCTTCCGGATCGCCGCGCAGCCGGGCGGCGGCGCGTTCGTTACGGATCAGCGAGCGGATAGCCAGCGGATGCAGGGCCAATCCCCGGTCGCGGGCGAAGCGCAGGATCCGCAGCATCTGGATCGGCTCGATATCGAAATCCCGGCCCGGCACCGGCATCAGCTGGCCCTCGGCCAGCACGAAGCCGGCGGCGATCAGCGCCTTGTCGGTTTCCGCCGCGATCGCCGGCGGACCGAGTGCCGCGCGCAGGATCGCCGGTTCCAGCACACGCGTGAGGCGGGCGATGTCGCGGGCGGTGAGGAAATAGTGGCGCATGAAACGCTCCACCCCGTCCTGGCGGCCGTGGCGGGTGTAGCCCATGCGTGCGCCGACCACCGGCTGGAGGTCGAAGGTCAGGCGTTCCTCGGCCCGGCCGGCGACGTAGTGCATATGGAATCGCAACGTCCACAGGAACTCCCACGACCGGCGGGCGTGGCGCGCTTCTTCCGGCGAGAGCACGCCGGCGACATCGGCGAGCTCGCCCATCGTGTAGGTGTCGTAGACGTAGCGGGCGATCCAGTACAGCGTCTGCAGGTCGCGCAGCCCGCCGCGGCCTTCCTTCACGTTCGGTTCGACCACGAACGGGCTGTCGCCGAAGCGGCGGTGGCGCGCCTCGCGCTCGGCCTGCTTGGCCTGGATATAGGTCGCTGCCCCGGCTTCCTTGCAGGCGGCGCGAAAGCGGTCGTGGAACTCGGTGAACAGCGCGGCGTCCCCGGCCAGGTGGCGGGCATCGAGCAGCGCGGTGCGGATGGTGACGTCCTTCGCCCCCTCGCTCAGACATTCCTCGACCGAGCGCGTCGCGTGCCCCACCTTGAGACCGAGGTCCCACAGGAAATAGAGCATATACTCAACGACTGCATGGATATGCGCAGTCGCCTCGCGCGGGGTCAGAAACAGCAGGTCGACATCGCTGAACGGCGCGAGCGTGCCGCGGCCGTAGCCGCCGGTGGCGGCGACGCTCAGCGTCTCCGCCTCCCCCAGCGCGGCCTGGGCGTGCGCGAACAGGGCGACCACCAGCCCATCGGTCAGCTCCGCCAGCATGCGGCCGGCTTGCAGGCCGGAAATCTCGCCCTGCTCGAAAATCTCCCGCACATGGCCCTGGATCCGCGCCAGGTGGCGGCGGAACATCCCCAGCGCGACCTCGCGCGGCGCGCCCGGCCCGATTTCCCCCAGGGCCTCCAGGGTTTCGACGATCGGAGCAACGGGATTGAGGGCGTTCGGCAGGGAAGGATGCGTCAACATCGGGCAATGGTACTAGATGGAAGCGCCCGCGCAAGCGTCCAGCCGCATTTTCAAGCGTTCAGCAGCATTTTAAGGCGATACAGCGCCTCCAATGCTTCCCGCGGCGACAACGTGTCGGGGTCGAGCGCGGCAAGCGCCGCCAGCGCCGGCGCAACTGGCGGTTCTTCGGCCTCCGGCGCGCCGCCAGTCTCCGCCGGGCGCGCCGCGGCGGCGGCAAACAGCGGCAGGCTGCCGAGCGGCGCCCCTGCCCCGAGCGGCCCGCCGGTCTTCTCCAGCGCCGCCAGCAGCGCCGCCGCGCGCCGCACCACCGGGCGGGGCACGCCGGCCAGTTCCGCCACATGCACGCCCCAGGACCGCCCCGCCGCGCCGGCCACCACCTCGTGGAGAAACACCACCTGCCCCTTCCACTCCTTCACCCGCAGCGTGTGCGGCGCGAGCCGGGGCAGGCGGTCGGCCAGTTCGGCCAGTTCGTGGAAATGGGTGGCGAACAGCGTGCGGCACAGGATCGCCGAATGCAGCGCCTCCAGCACCGCCCAGGCGATCGCCAGCCCGTCCAGCGTGGCGGTGCCGCGGCCGATCTCGTCGACCACCACCAGGGACCGCGGCCCGGCCTGGTGCAGCAGCGCGGCGGTTTCCGTCATCTCCACCATGAAGGTCGAGCGCCCGCGCGCCAGATCGTCGGCCGCGCCGACCCGGCAGAACAGCCGGTCCACCACGCCGAGGCGGAAACTTTCCGCGGCCACCGGCAGGCCGGCCTGCGCGAGCACCACCGCCAGCGCGTTCTGGCGCAGGAAGGTGGATTTGCCGGCCATGTTCGGCCCGGTCAGCAGCAGCACCCGCCGGTCGGGCGACAGGTCGCAGTCGTTGGGCACGAAAGCACCGCCCCCCGCCGCCGCCAACGCCGCCGCCACCACCGGATGGCGCGCCCCGCGCAGCGCGAATGCCCCATCCGCGTCCACCACCGCACGGCACCAGCTGCCGCCCTCGGCCAGCCGGGCGGCGGCCTGCGCCACATCGAGCAGCGCCAGCGCCGCGGCGGCGGCGGCGATCGCCCCGGCCTGGTCGAGCACGCCGCGCACCAGCACGGCGAACACCGCCCGCTCGCGCGCCCCGGCCCGTTCCGCCGCCTCGGCGATGCGCCGGTCGAGCGCGGCGAGTTCCGGGGTGGTGAAGCGCGCCCCGTTCGCCATGCCCTGGCGCAGCGTGAGTTCGGGGAACGCCCGCAGCCCCTCCACCGCCGCCGCCGGCGCTTCCAGCACGTAGCCGAGCTGGGCGTGATGGCGGATCTTCAGGCTCGCCACCCCGAAGCGCTGCGCGTAGTCGAGTTGCAGCCCGGCCAGCACGCGGCGGCTGTCGTCGCGCAACGCGCGTTCGGCATCCAGCTCGGCATCGAAGCCGGGACGGATCGCACCGCCGTCGTCCAGCCGCAGCGGCGCCGGCTCGGCGAGCGCGGCGGCAAGCGTCCCTGCCAGCCCGGGATCGACCGCGAGAGCGGCGCGGGCTTCGGCCAGCAGCGCCGGCAGCGGTCCGTCCAGCAGCGCCGCCGCCCGCGCCGCCGCCTCCAGCCCTGCCCGCAGCGCCGCCAGATCGCGCGGCCCGCCCCGGCCGAGCGAGACCCGCCCGAGCGCGCGCGCCATGTCGGGCACGCCGCGCAGCAGCCCGCGCAGCGCCTCGGTCGCGCGCGTATTGGCGAGGCACCAGGACCAGCTGTCCTGGCGCGCGCCGATCGGCTCCAGCGCCGCCAGCGGGGCGGCGATCCAGGCGGCGAGCAGGCGCGCGCCGGGCGCGGTGAGCGTACGATCGACCGCGGCGAACAGCGTGTGCGCGGTGGTGCCGTCGCGGGCGCGCAGCAGTTCCAGGCTCGCCCGCGTCGCCGGGTCCATTTCCAGCGTGCCCGCCGTCCCGCGCGGCGCCGGGCGCGCCAGATGCGGCAGGCTGCCGGCCGCGGTCGCCTGCACGTAGTCGAGCGCGGCGGCGGCGGCGATCGCCTCGGCGTCGGCGAAACTGCCGAACGCGTCCAGGCTGGCGGCGCCGAACGCCGCGGCCAGGCGGGCGCGTGCCGCCTCGGGTGGGTGAGCCACCGGCTCCGGCCCGCGCCGGGCCTGAAATTCGCCGAGATCGATCGCCGCCGGGGCAAGGATTTCCGCCGGGTCGAGCCGGCCGAGCAGGGCCGGCAGGTCCTTCGCCGCGACCGCCTCGGTCTCGAACAGGCCGGTCGAGACATCGAGCCAGGCGGCGCCGAGCCCGCGCTCCTGGCCCTTGGGCGCGGCCGCCAGCGCCAGCAGCAGGTTCGGCCGCCCGGCCTCCAGCAGCGCCTCCTCGGTCAGCGTGCCGGGGGTGACCAGGCGCACCACCGCCCGGCGCATCGGTCCCCGTCGGGAAGGGCCTGGGTTAAGGCGGGACGGCGCGGGGTCGAGCTGCTCGGCGACGGCGACGCGGAAACCGCGGCGGATCAGCCGGGCCAGATAGGCCTCGGCGGCGTGCACCGGCACGCCGCACATCGGGATCGGCGCCCCCGCATGCTCCCCGCGCGCGGTCAGCGCGATATCGAGGGCGGTGGCGGCAGCCTCAGCGTCGGCGAAGAACAGCTCGTAGAAATCCCCCATGCGGAGGAACAGCAGCGCGTCCGGATGCTCGGCCTTGAGCGCGAACCACTGCGCCATCACCGGCGAGGCGCCGGCGGCATCCCCAGGCGGGGCGGCGGCGGAGGCGGCGGCGGGAACGGCGGATGGGGCGGGGCGGGGCATGGCACCAGGGGCCGCGGCGGACGGGCGGGAGACGGGGGAGCGAACCGGCGGCTTACCCGCCCGCGGATCGCGGCGCCAGAGCGGGGCAGGCCCGTGTTGCGGGGCGGGCCCGTGTCGCGGGGCGGGCCCGTGTCGCGGGGCGCGCCGTGCCGCCGGGCCCGCCGCCTACCGCTCCTGTTCGTCCAGGAACGCCGCCAGCACCTCCCCGGCCAGCGCCCGCGTGACCGCGCGCTGCGCCCCGAGCGCCGCGCGATCCAGCCGCGCCGCCATCTCCCGCAGCGCCGCCGGGGTGCGCGGCAGGCGTGCGAGCAGCCAGGCCTGCACCGGCGCCGCGACCGCGAGTTGGCGCTCGGCCAGCAGCCGCGCCAGCAAGGCGTGCAGCAGGTCGTCCTCGGCCGGGCCGATCTCCACCGCGGTGGTGGCGCGCAACCGGCTGGCCAGATCGGGCAGGGCGATCGCCCAGCGGGCCGGCGGGGTGCGCGCCGCCAGCAGCACCGGCCGGGCGGCCTCGGCGGCGGCGTTCAGGCAATGCAGCAAGGTCACCGCATCCGGCGCCGCGTCGGCATCGTCCAGCGCCAGGCCCCCGGTGGCCCCGAGGATCTCGTCCAGCGACACCGGGCGCAGCGCCGGGGCCGGGACATAGCGCGCCCCCGTGCGGGCGGCCCAGAGATGCAGCAGATGGGTCTTGCCGCAGCCCGCCTCCCCCCAGAGCAGCAGCCGCCGCGCCGGCCAGTCCGCGGTGCGGGCGAGCCAGGCGAGCGCCGCCTCGTTCGACGGGGCCACGATGAAATCCGCGGCGGCGAATTCGGGCCGGTGCGAAAACGGCAGGGCAAGCTGGCGCGGCGGCCCATCGGATAGCATCACCGTCGCCGCGCCGGATTGCTCAGAGCCTGCAAAACAATCGAACTTGTCAACGAACGCCCGTTGTAATCCCGCGGGTTTCTCGGCGAGTTTGGCGGCTGGCGGGCATTCATTCACAAACTCTCAGGACCACTTCGCCGCGCTGCCGCCGAGCGAGCGGCCGAGGCCGATGCTGCCGCCGCCGGCCACCGCGAGATAGAGGAACAGGAAGGCGAACAGCACCGCCTCGTCGCCGCCGCTCAACAGCGGGAAGAACGCGTGCGGCGCATGGAACTTGAAATAGCCGATCGCCATCTCGCCCGACATCAGGAAGGCAGCCGGGCGGGTGAACAGACCTAGTCCCACCAGCACGCTGCCTACCGTCTCGATCCAGCCGGCGGCCAGGAAGATCGGCGGCAGATGCGCCATGTGATTGAACGGCGGGGCAGACGGAAACCCCACCAGCTTGGCCAGCCCGTGCTGCAGAAACACCAGCGCGGCGACGAAGCGCAACAGGCTGAGCACGGCGGGCGTGAGGCCCGAAGACGGCGATGCGGGCATGGAGGTTCCTCCCAACAGGATCACGGCAGGTCAGTGCGCCGGTCAGTGCGCCGGTCAGTGCGGCGGTCAGTGCGGCGGATCCAGATAAAGCCGGCTGTCCAGATACCGCCGCAGCCAGTAGCGGCATAGCACCCCGATCGTTGCCGCCGCGGGCACCGCGAGCATCACGCCGAGGAAGCCGAACGCCGCGCCGCCGGCGAACAGCGCGAAGATCACCCACACCGCCGGCAGTTCCACCCGATCGCCGAGGAAGCGCGGGTAGATCACGTAGCCCTCCAGGATCTGCCCGACCACCAGCACGCCGACGATCCGCAGGACCCCGCCCCAGGTGGGGAACTGCGCGACCGCGAGCGCGAGCGCGGTCACGCCGCCGCTGATCGAGCCGACATAGGGAATGAACGACAGAATCCCCGCCGACATGCCGACGATCAGCCCGAGATCGAGCCCCGCCAGCGTCAGCGCCAGCGCGTAATAGAGTGCCAGGATGACGCAGCACAGCGCCTGCCCGCGCACCCAGGCGGAGAGAATGCGATCGACCTCGCGCGCCTGGGCACGGATGGTCGGCGCATAGTGCCGCGGCAGCCAGGAATCGATCATCGCGACCACGCGCGGCCAGTCGCGCAGCAGGTAGAACGCCACCACCGGCGTCACCACCACCAGCGTCAGCACGTTGAACAGCGCGAACCCGCCGGTGATCAGCCCCGTCAGGGTCGAGATCACGAAGGTGAGCATGTTCGCCGCCTGGCTGCTGACGAGGTCGCGCAGCTTGGCGGTGACCGCGTCCGGGCCAAGGCTCTGCTGCAACGTGCCGATCAGGTGGTTGGCCCATTGCTGCAGCAGATGCACGTAGTCGGGGATGCGCCCGACCAACAGCCCCACCTGCGACAGGATCAGTGGGTAGAGCAGCAGCGCGAACAGCAGCATGAAGGCCAGCATCGCCAGGACCATCAGCAGCGCGGCGATCCCGCGCGGCAGGCCGAGGCGGACCAGCCGGGAGGTCGGCGGATCGAGCGCGTAGGCGATCACCGCGGCGGCGACGAAGGGCGCGAGCACCCCCGCGAACAACCGCAGCACCAGCCAGAACAGCACCAGCATCCCGGCGGCGAGCATCAGCCGCTGCCCGCGGGAGGCTGGCGGCGGCGCCGGCCAGGCGGCGGGCGCCGGCAGGGCGGCAGGGGTTGGCGGAGCGGGCGGCGGCGGGGCCGGCGGAGGGGCGCCGGGGGCGGCCCCAGCGGGAGGCTTTGGGACAGCCCCAGGGACAGCCCCAGGGGCTGCCCCCTGGGCTGCCCCGGGGACTGTCTCGGCGTCGGCCGCTACAATGGACTCGGGCATGGTCATCGGACCCGCGCCGCCTTCCAGACATAGGCCGCGCCGGAGGCCAGCGTGCTCGCCCCGACCAGCCAGGTCAGCAAGGTCATGCCCAGCGCGACCCCCGGCACCGCGGCATCCGGCCCGCCGAAGCCCGCCAGAAACAGCGTCAGCGCCACCAGCACGATTTGCAGTGCCGTGTTCACCTTGGAGATGAACAGCGGGCGGATTGTCACCGGACTGCCGATCAGCCCGAGCACGATCACGCCGCCGACGATCACGAGGTCGCGAAACACCACCAGCGTCGCCAGCCAGTCGGGCATCTCGTTCACCGCCGCCAGCGTCACATACATCGTGACCAGCAGCGCCTTGTCGGCCACCGGGTCCAGCACCGCGCCGACCGCGTTGCCGCCCAAACGGCGCGCCAGCCACCCGTCCACCGCATCCGAGACCCCGGCCGCGACGAACAACAGGAACGCCATCCCCAGCCGGTGGTCGATCACCAGCCAGAAGGCCAGCGGCACCGCGCACAGCCGGGCAAAGGTGATGAGATTGGGCAGCGTCACCAGCGTCGTTGACGCCACGCCGCGCGGTTCCCCCCCGTCAGGCATGCGCCGCCGTCATGGTCAGCCGGAACGGCGCCTCAGCCGGCCGGCGCGGGGCGGCGAGCCGGCCCCGCCGGCCCAGCCGCCAGCGAGGCCCGTCGAGACCGACCTGCGCCCTGCCTGGGCTTCTGGGTGTTGCCGCCACCTCGCTCAGTCCTGTCGTGCCGTTGTCGCCTCACGGCGCAGCCGCCCGCGAACCGGCCATTCCGACAGCGGGCTTGCGCGCGCGCGGGGTTTCGCGTTTGGTCCGCGCGATTTCATGCCAACTTGCTTAGCCGATCGGGGCCCCCCATGACCAGTGGCGAACACGTGCCCGCGCAGCCCGGCCCTGCCTCGCCCGCGCAGCCACGCCATGACTCCTCCGCGCGGCCACGCCACGACTACCGCGCCGCCGGCGTGGATATCGACGCCGGGGAGGCGCTGGTGGCGGCGATCGCCCCGCTCGCCCGCGCCACCAGCCGGGCGGGGGCACTGGGCGGGCTGGGCGGCTTCGGCGCGCTGTTCGACCCGCGCGCCGCCGGGTTCCAGGACCCGGTGCTGGTCGCCACCACCGACGGCGTCGGCACCAAGCTGAAAATCGCGATCGAGACCGGGCTGCACGACCAGGTGGGCGTCGATCTGGTGGCGATGTGCGTCAACGACCTGATCGTGCAGGGCGCCGAGCCGCTGTTCTTCCTGGACTATTTCGCTACCGGCAAGCTCGCGGTGGAGCAGGCGCGCGCGGTGATCGCCGGCATCGCCGCCGGCTGCAAGGAGGCCGGCTGCGCCCTGGTGGGCGGGGAAACCGCCGAGATGCCCGGCATGTACGCCGGCGGGGACTACGACCTGGCCGGCTTCGCGGTCGGCGCGGCCGAGCGCGGCACCCTGCTGCCGCGCGGCGTGGCGCCGGGCGACGTGCTGCTCGGGCTGGCCAGCAGCGGCGTGCACTCCAACGGGTTCTCCCTGGTCCGCCATGTGGTGGCCTCCGCCGGCCTCGGCTGGGACGCGCCGGCGCCATTCGGTGTCGGCGAACCGCTCGGGCGCGTGCTGATGACGCCGACTCGGATCTATGTCCGCGCGGTGCTCGCCCTGCACCGCGCCGGGTTGCTGAAAGCGGCGGCGCATATCACCGGCGGCGGGCTGCCCGGCAACCTGCCGCGCGTGCTGCCGGAAGGCACCGTCGCCGCGCTGACCCCGGACTGGCCGGTGCCCGACGTGTTCGGCTGGCTCGCCGGCGCCGGGCGGATCGCTCCGGAGGAGATGCTGCGGGTGTTCAACTGCGGCATCGGCATGGTGCTGGTGGTGGCCGCGGCGGACGCCGACGCCGCCATCGCGCGGCTGACGGAGGCGGGAGAGACCGCATTCCGCCTCGGCACCGTCGAAGCCGCCGCCACGGCGGACGCGGCGCCCGCCGTGCGGGTGGACCTGCCCGCCGGATGGCCGCGATGAAGCGCCGGGTCGCGGTGCTGATCAGCGGGCGCGGGTCCAACCTCGCCGCGCTGCTGGCCGCCGCGCGCGATCCGGCCTACCCGGCGGAGATCGCCCTGGTGCTGTCCAACCGCCCCGACGCCGCCGGGCTGGCGCACGCCGCCGCCGCCGGCGTGCCAACCCGGGTGATTTCCCACCGTCCGTTCGGCGCCGACCGCGCCGCGCACGAGGCGGCGATCGACGCGGCGCTGCGGGACGCGGGAATCGAGATCGTCTGCCTCGCCGGTTACCTGCGCCGCCTCACCCCGCGTCTGGTCGATGCCTGGGCGGGGCGGATGCTGAACATCCACCCGAGCCTGCTGCCGGCCTTTCCGGGCCTCGATACCCACGCCCGCGCGCTCGCCGCCGGGGTGAAGCTGCACGGCTGCACCGTGCATCTGGTCACCGCGACGGTGGACGAGGGGCCGATCCTGGCCCAGGCGGCGGTACCGGTGCTGCCGGGCGATACCGAAGCGAGCCTCGCCGCGCGGGTGCTGGCGCAGGAGCACGCGCTCTACCCGATGGCGCTCGCCGCGCTCGCCTCCGGCACGCCGGCCGCCGCCGCGCCGGCCGGGGCGGCGCTGTGCAACCCCTTGCCGGGGCGCGCGCCCTTGCCATAGAAGCGGGGGAACCGGAGTTCTCCGGACCGATGTCGCAAGCAACCGAGGTCCCGCATGGCTCAGCAACCGATGATGACGTCCGGTCCGGAGACCGAACAGGCTTTCTTCGCCGACCGGGAGCGGTTCTGGCACGCCTGGACCCGCTTCGCCGTGGTGGTGGCGAGCGGCGTGGCGATCCTGCTGATCCTGATGGCGGTGTTCCTGGTCTGACCCGCTCCCCCGCGACGCGGCCGATCCCGCGCCGACCGGGCGCCGCGTGCCGGATCGCGCATGGCAGCTGACGGGACGCCCCCCGCTGACACGCCCCAGCTAGTACGGTCTGGGACGCCGGCGCGACGCCATCGGCTGCGCGAGCGCCTCCATGCGCTGGGCCCCGGCCTGGTCACCGGCGCGGCCGACGACGACCCCAGCGGCATCGTCACCTATGCCCAGGCGGGTGCCGCGTTCGGCTACGGCCTCGGCTGGGCGGTAGTGCTCACCCTGCCGTTCATGGTGGCGGCGCAGGAGATCGCCGCGCGCATCGGCCGGGTGACCGGCCAGGGGCTGGTGGGCGCCTTGCGCGCGCATGCGCCGCGACCGGTGCTGATCGGGCTGGTCTGGCTGCTGGTGGTAGCCAATGTCATCAACCTCGGCGCCGATATCGGCGGCATGGCCGATGTTGCGCGCATGCTGATCGGCGGCCCGGCCTGGGTCTATGCCGGCGCGATCGCGCTGATCTGCGCTACGGCCGAAATCTGGATGGCCTACCAGCGCTACGTGATCGTGCTGAAATGGCTCACGCTGACGCTGCTCGCCTATGTCGCGTTGCTGTTCATGGTCCACCTGCCCTGGCGCGAGGTCGTGGCGGGCGTGCTGCTGCCGCGCGTCGCGCTGACCCGCGACGCGCTGACCATGCTGGTAGGCGTGCTCGGCACCACCATCAGCCCGTATCTGTTCATCTGGCAGGCAGCGGAGGAGGTGGAGGACATGCTGGCCACCCCCGACCCCCGCCCGCTACGCGAGCGCGACGTGGCCGCGACGCATGAGATCGGCCGGATCGGCTTCGATACCTGGGCCGGGATGAGCTATTCCAACGCGGTGTCGCTCTCGATCATCGTCGGCACCGCGGCGACGCTGCATGCGCACGGGGTCACGAACATCGACACCGCGGCGCAGGCGGCCTCGGCGCTGGCGCCGATCGCCGGTCGGTTCGCGGCGCTGATCTTCGCGCTCGGGATCCTCGGCACCGGGCTGCTGGCGGTGCCGGTGCTGGCCGGCGCGACCGCCTATGCGCTCGGCGAGGGCCTGGGCTGGACCGTCGGGCTGGGGCGACGGCCGATGCAGGCGCGGGCCTTCTACGTCACCATCGCGCTGGCCACGCTGCTGGGCGCGGGGATCGTGTTCTCCCCGATCGACCCGATGCAGGCGCTGGTCTGGGCGGCGGTGATCAACGGCGCGGTGGCGGGGCCGCTGATCGTGGCCATGGTGCTGCTGGGCACGCTGCCGTCCGTGATGGGGGCCTTCGTGCTGCCCCGCTGGCTGCGCGTGCTGGGCTGGGGGGCGGCGCTGCTGATGGTCGGGGCGACGGCGGGGATGGTGGCGCTGTGGGTGCTGCCGTAGGCGGGGGACCGTCAGCGACAGGCGCGCGCGGGAGCGATTTTTTCACGCACGCTCACCGCCGCAACAGCGCCGAAACGAACAGCAGCGCCCAGCCCAGCATCAGCAGGCTGCCGCCGAACGGCGCCAGAAAGCCGACCGGCCAGAGGAACAGCGCCAACCCGTAGACCCCGCCGCAGAACAGCAGGATCCCGACCAGGAACGCCGCTCCGGCGAACCCGGCCAACCGCCCGCCGCCTTGCCCGACCCACAGCCCGGTGCCCACCAGCGCCAGCGCGTGCCAGCCCTGCATGCGGATCGCGCTTTCCACCATACCGAGCCGCAGCGGCCCGAGTCCGTTCAGCATGTGCGCCGCCGCCGCGGCCATCGCCACCGCCGTCATCCCCACCAGCGCCCCGGCGCCGATCCATACCCGTCCCATTCCAAAGCCCTTCCGTGCGAACCGCCCGCCTATACCATCCCCGTCCGTATCATCCCCGTCCGGCGCCGCCCCCGTTCGGCTGCGCGCTGGGCGGTTCCTCGCCGATCGACCTGTCCGGTCCGCGCGAGCGCCCGGCCAACCGCATGCGCGGTAGCCCCGGCATCCTTCGGATTGCGGGGATACCGCCCGCCCCAGCCCCCTACCCTGCCCCGATCGCCAGCGCGATCTGTCGCCGGATCGCCGCCAACTGCGCGTCCGTCACCCGTGCCCCGGTCGGGCGCAGACGCGTCTTCGCCGTGGTCGCCACCAGATGCGACACCGCCCAGCACGGCTTGCGACAGCCGTTCGCCGCCGTCGGTTCGATCGCAACCGACAAATCGCGGATCGCCAGCCCAGCATCTTCGGTCAGCGGCACCAGGATCGCGTTCGGATAGACCGGCGCGAACAGCCCGTCGTCCTCCACCACCACCGCCGGACGCAACTTGTCGGGTTCCTTCCCCAGCGCATCGCCGCGCCAGTCCGCCAGCACGATCGCTCCGGCACGGAGCGTCAGCGGCCCGTCAGCCGGCATCGGCGCCAGGCTTGCCCCGACCAGGTTTGCCCCGACCCGGCTTGCCCCGACCCGGCGTGCCCCAATCCGCGTAGAACGCCCGCCCCTCCACCGAAGCCGCCGCGCGTTCCCCCACCGCGGCGCTGTCGCGCCGGATGCGCTCCCGCCGCGCCGCCCGCGCCGCCTCGGTCGCCAGATCGCGCAGATACGTCGCGAGCCCAACGCCGCGGAGGGACGCTTCGGCCTCGAGCTCTGCGCGGACGTCGTCGTTCAACCGGATCGAGATCGGCACGCCCATGACGGCATCCGTGTCATCCAGGAGATCACTACGTCGATGTAGCTCGGTGGCGCAGTACACGCAAGTTCCTCCCGAGCGGCGCCTCTGCCTTCCTGCGTCCCGAAGCCCTTCCGTTGCATCGCCCTGGCCTATAGCATCGGTCCCACGATGCCACGCGGCGACCTGTTCCCCGAGATCGGCCCTTTCGAGACCGGCTACCTGCCGTTGTCCGCCGGCCATGTGATGTACTGGGAGCAGGCCGGCAACCCGCGCGGCCGGCCGGTGCTGTTCCTGCACGGCGGCCCCGGGGCCGGGGCCGGCGCCGTCCACCGGCGCTTCTTCGATCCCGAGTTCTGGCGCATCGTGATTTTCGACCAGCGCGGCGCCGGCCGCTCCCGCCCGCTCGGCAGCCTGGCGCACAACACCACGCTCGATCTGGTGGGCGATATCGAATTGCTGCGCCGCCACCTCGGCCTCGATCGCTGGCTGCTGTTCGGCGGCTCGTGGGGTTCGACGCTGGCGCTCGCCTACGCGCAGGCGCAGCCCGAGCAGGTGGCGGGCTGCGTGCTGCGCGGCGTGTTCCTCGGCCGCGCGCACGAGCTCGACTGGTTCCTGCACGGGCTGCGCGCGGTGTTCCCGGACGCGCATGCAGCCTTCGCCGGCTTCCTGCCGGAAGCGGAGCGCGGCGACATTCTGGGCGCCTACCTGCGCCGGCTCACCGACCCCGACCCGGCAGTGCACATGCCGGCGGCGCGCGCCTGGTCGGTCTACGAAGGCTCGTGCAGCACTCTGCTGCCCAGCCCGGAAACCGTGACCTCCTTCGCGCAGGACCGCACCGCGCTCGGCCTGGCGCGGATCGAGGCGCATTATTTCGCGCACGGGTTGTTCCTGCCCAAGGGCGGGCTGCTGGCGCATATGCAGGCCATCGCCGGCGTGCCGGCGGAGATCGTGCAGGGCCGCTACGACATGATCTGCCCCGCCGCCACCGCCTTCGACCTCGCCGAGGCCTGGCCGGCGGCGCGGCTGACGCTGGTGCCGGATGCCGGACATTCGGCGCTGGAACCCGGCATCCGCCGCGCCCTGGTGGCCGCGGTCGAACGCTTTCGCAACGGGCGCTGACAGGAAAGAACGAAGCAATGCAGGTGGGGGTGATCGGTCTCGGCACCATGGGCATGGGGGCCGCGATCAATCTGGTGCGCAAGGGCCATAGGGTGACCGGCTGCGACCTGCGGCCGGCGGCGCGCGAGGCAATGGTGGCGGAAGGCGGGGCGGCGGTGGACAGCCCGGCCGCGCTGCCGCGCGATCTCGATGCCGTGCTGGTGCTGGTGGTGAACGCGGCGCAGGAGCAGGAGGTGCTGTTCGGCCCGCAGGGTTGCGTGCCGAACCTGCCGCGCGGCGCGGTGGTGATCTGCGCCACCACGGTCGCCCCGGACGTGGCGCGCGCGCTGGAAACCCGCCTGACCGAGGCCGGGCTGCTGATGCTCGATGCCCCCGTCTCCGGCGGCAAGGTGGGCGCCGAGGCGGGCACGATGACGGTAATGGGATCGGGCGCCGCCGCCGCGTTCGACCGCGCCGGGCCGGTGCTGAGCGCGATCGCGGCCAAAGTGTGGAAGCTCGGCGACGCGGCGGGCATCGGCAGCACCGTGAAGATGGTGAACCAGCTGCTGGCCGGCGTGCATATCGCCACCGCCGCCGAGGCGCTGGCGCTGGGGATCCGGGCCGGGGCCGATCCGCAGGCGCTGTACGACGTGATCTGCACCTCCGCCGGATCGTCCTGGATGTGGCAGAACCGGGTGCCGCATATCCTGGCCGGGGACGATACGCCGCTGTCGGCGGTGAACATCTTCGTCAAGGACCTGGGGATCGTGCTCGATCAGGCGCGCGCGCTGGCGTTCCCGGCGCCGATCGCCGCCGCCGCGCATCAGCTGTTCCTGGGCGCCGCGGCGCTGGGCAACGGCGCCAAGGACGATGCGTTCGTGATCCGCGTATGGGAGGCGCTGACCGGGATCAAGCTGCCCGGCCAGGACTGACGGCTGGCCCCGGGTCAGGCGAATGCCCGGGCCCGGCACAGCTTGACGAATTGCGCGACCGCCGCCCCCTGCGGCCGGCCGGCAACCAAGGTCAGCAGCACGGAGCGGTGCAGCTGCGGCTCCGTCAGCGGGCGGGAGATCAGGCCGGCGCCGATCGCCAGCGCATCCGGCAGCAGCGCAAGGCCGAGGCCCGCCGCCACCAGATCCAGCATCTGCACCCAGGACCCGCCGCAACGGCGCATGGTGAAGGCATGCGCGCTCGCCTCGATCAGCCGAAGCACGAAGCCGCCGCAGCGCTCGCCCACCAGCAAGGTCTCGCCCGCCAAATCCTCCGCCGACAGGCTGTCCCGCGCGGCGAGCTGGTGGCCAGCCGGCAGCACGACGACGCAACGTTCCTCGCACAGCTTCCAGCGGTGCAGCCGGTCGGGCAGGTCGGGATCGTCCGGCAGCAAGGCGCAGTCCAGCATGTCCGACAGCATGGAATCGACCAGCGCCGGCGCGCCCGCTTCCTCGAACTGCACCGATAGTTCGGGGCAGAAGCGGATCAGCCGCCCGACCACATCGGCCACCCGCGCCACGGCGATCGCCGGGCCCAGGCCGACGCGCAAGCTCATCTGCTGGCGGCCGAGCTGCTCGTCGGCAACGCGCCGCGCGGTTTCCGCCGCGGTCAGCATCGCCTCCAGATGCGGCAGCATGGCGCGGCCGAGCGGGGTCAGCTGGGTCAGGCTGCGTTCGCGGAACAGCAGCGGCCCGCCCATTTCCTCTTCCAGCCGTTGGATCGCGCGGGTCAGCGCCGGCTGCGTCACGTTGCACTCGGCCGCCGCGCGCGTGAAGTTGAGCGTGCGGCACAGGGTGACGAAATAGCGGACCTGATGCAGTTCCATCGGCCCGCCCTTACGCCGCGCCTGACGGCAGGGCGCGGATCGCGGCCAGGATGTCCTCCGGCTCCGCCTGCTCGGTGAAGTCCACCGACAGGAAGCGCCAGCGCACGATGCCGTCCCGGTCCAGGACGAACACCGCCGGCAGCGGCAGGAACCAAGCCTGGTTGCCGTGGCGGGCGGCAAGGTCGTTGCCATATTTCAGCAGCAGGCGGCGGTAGATGTCGGGCGTGCGGAACACCACGCCGCATCCGAGCCCGAGCCCACAATCCACGTCCGACAGCACCTCGAACGCGGCATGGTGGTTGCGCTTGGTGGTCAGCGCGAGACCGCCGGTTTCGGGGGTGATGCCGATCAGGCTGGCCCCCGCGGCCTCGATCTCCGGCAGGGCCGCCACCAGTGCGTCCAGCATGAGTCGGCAATAGGGACACCAGATGCCGCGGAAGAACGTCACCACCACCGGGCCGCGACGAAGCAGGTCGCCGGTGGCGATCAGATCGCCTTCGGCGTTCGGCAGCACTATGTCGGGGAAGCGGTCGCCGAGCCGGAGCGCGCTCGAGCCGATCCCGTGCGCGCGCATCTCCGCGACCGAAACCTCGTAGGCGAGGCGGACCTCATCGGACATCGTCCGGCGCTGGGCCAGAATCTTGTCGTGAAGGCGGGGCATCCATGCGTCTCCGAGGGCCAGCCTGCAACGCAGGAACGCGGCTCGCAAGTGCATGCGGTCTGACTGCTTCCGCAACGGAAGCGGCGACGGTCCGGCGGGCGCCCGGTGCGGCGCGCGGGGGCCGCGACCTCCCGGCCGCCCGCCGTCCGATCCGCAGGCTACTTCGTCGTAGTGTCGTGGCCCATGCTGTCATGGCCCATGGCGCTGTTGCCCATGCCGTTGTGCGCCATTGCCGACGGTGCCGTGGCGGGATGGCCCATGCTGTCATGGCCCATGGCAGTCTTGCCCATGGTGCGATGGCCCATCGCAGTGCCATGCGGCGCCATGCTGTCGGACGCGGCTTGCGCCGTGACCCCGCCGGCCAGGGCAAGACCGCAGGCCAGCGCGCAGGCGAAAACGAAACGCTTCATTGTCTGTCTCCTCCGGGTGAAGGCGAGCGCCGTCGCGGCGCCCGACGGCCGGAAGATCGCCAACCGGCGCCGCGGGGGCCAATGCCGAGTGGTTATCGTGTCCATGCGTGGACCCGGCCGGTCCACCAGGGCGAAGAACCGGGCAACCACAACGTGGAGGCCGCCATGTCCGATCGCCCGGTTCCCGCCCGCCGTCCCATCCATCCGTGGCCGCTCCGGTTGATGCACTGGCTGAACGCCACGGCGATCGTCATCATGATCGGCAGCGGCTGGCAGATCTACGACGCCGCGCCGCTGTTCCGGTTCACCTTCCCCGAGCAGATCACCATCGGCGAATGGCTCGGCGCCGCGGTCGCATGGCACCTCGCCGGCATGTGGCTGCTGGTGCTGAACGGGCTCTGCTACCTGGCCTGGGGCTGGGGGAGCGGGCATTTCCGCCGCCGGCTGCGCCCGCCTGGGCCGCGCGAGCTCTGGCGCGACATCCTGCTCGCGCTGACATTCCGGCTCGACCACCGGCACGGGGTGTACAACGCGGTGCAGCGCGCGCTCTACCTCGGCGTGATCGCGCTCGGCGTGCTGATCGTGGCCTCCGGCCTCGCGGTGTGGAAGCCGGTGCAGCTGTGGTGGCTGTCCGATCTGTTCGGCGGTTTCGCGATGTCGCGCTACGTGCATTTCTTCGCCATGGCCGGGATCGCCTGCTTCCTTGCGGTGCATCTGGCGCTGGTTGCCCTGGTGCCGAAAGTTCTGGTGCCGATGATCACCGGCGGGCGGCTGTCGGAGGACGTGCGATGAGCCGCGAACTGGATCGTCGCCGGTTGCTCGGCCGCGCGCTCGCCTTCGGTGCGGCGAGCCTGCTGCCCGGCTGCGACTATGACCATTTGCGCCACCCCGACCTGGCGGACCGGGCCCTGACGGCGATCTCGCGCTGGAACGACCGGGTGCAGGCGGCGCTGTTCGATCCGCGCACGCTGGCGCCCATCTACCCCGCCAGCGCCATCACGCGCCCACCGCGCTTCAACGCCTTCTATGACGAGAACCAGGTGCGCGTCGTGGATGGCGCGACCTGGAAGCTGGAGCTCAGCGGCCTGATCGCCGACAAGCGCCCGTGGCGCCTCGCCGACCTGCGTGCCGCGCCGCAGGAAAGCCAGATCACGCGGCTGATCTGCGTGGAGGGCTGGCGCGTGATCGGCCAATGGGGCGGCGTGCCGCTGGGCTGGTTCCTGCGCCGGATCGGCGCCGACCTGCGCGCGCGCTACGTGTCGTTCCACTGTGCCGACGGCTACTACGAGAGCATCGACATGGAATCGGCGCTGCATCCGCAGACCATCCTGGCGCTCGATTTCCTCGGCAAGCCGCTGACGCCGCCGTTCGGCTTTCCGCTGCGGCTGCGCATCCCGACCAAGCTCGGGTTCAAGAACCCGAAGTCGGTGGTTGCGCTCGGCGTGACCAACGTGTTCCCGGGCGGCTACTGGGTGGCGCAGGGATACAACTGGTTCAGCGGGTCATGAGCCGCGGGCGCCCGGCGGGGACGGCGCGCGCCGATGCCCGTCTGGCCGCCGGTGGCTATGACCGGCGGATCGCACTCGTGCTGCAAGGCGGCGGCGCTCTCGGCAGCTACCAGGCCGGCGTGCACGAGGCACTGGCGGAGGGAGGCTACCTGCCGGACTGGGTGGCCGGGATCTCCATCGGCGCGATCAATGCCGCGCTGATCGCCGGCAACGCGCCGGAGCACCGGGTGGCGCGGCTGCGCGCGTTCTGGGAGACGGTCACCGCCCCCTCCGCGTTCTGGCCGGACCTGCCGGGCCCGGCATTCGCGCTGTGGCGCCAACACGCGGCCGCCACCGCGGCGCTGCTGTTCGGCCAGCCCGGCCTGTTCGCGCGGTGGGAGCCGGCGGCCTGGCTGCGCCGCGGGTGCCCGGCCAGCGGTTACGACACCGCCGCGCTGCGCGGAACTCTGGAACGGCTGGTCGATTTCGACCGGATCAATGCCGGCCCGACCAGGCTCAGCGTCGGTGCGGTGAATGTGCGCACCGGCGCGCTGCGCTACTTCGACAGCGTGGAGATGAAGCTCGGCCCCGAGCACGTCATGGCGAGTGCCGCCCTGCCGCCTGGCTTCCCCGCCGTCACGATCGACGGCGAGGCCTACTGGGACGGCGGCATCGTCTCCAACACGCCGCTGGAATACGTATTGTCCTACTATCCGCGCCGCAGCACGCTGGTGTTCCAGGTGGACGTGTTCCCCGGCGCCGGCACGATCCCGACGACGCTCGAGAACGTGGCGGAGCGCGCCAAGGAGATCCAGTACGCCAGCCGCACCGCGCTCGGTACCGAAACCTTCCGTCTGCTGCACGAGATCCGCCACCAGCTGGACCGCCTGTTGCCGCAGCTGCCCGAACCGCTGCGGGCGACGCCGGAGGCGGAGTTCCTGAGCGCCATCGCCTGCGTCACCACCATGGACATCGTCCAGCTCACCTACCGCGCGGCGGCGGCGGAGGGCGCGGCCAAGGACTACGCGTTCAGCCGCGCCGCGATCGAGGCGCGCTGGGCGCGCGGACGCGCCGACATGGCCGCCATGCTGGAGGCCGCTCCCTGGCTGGCCCCGAGCCGCCCGGAAATCGGCGTGCGCCTGTTCGGGGCCGCGGCCTGACACCATGCGGCGAAGGCCAGGGAACGGTGTTCCCTGGCCTTCGCCGCGTGGTGCGCGCGGGAAGAGTGTCGCGGGCGGGGCACGCGATCCCCGCCCGCGAGCGTGGGTTCAGCCGCTGCCGCCGCCGATATAGGATTGCATGGCCTCGATGGCGGCCTTGGTCGCGCCGTGCATCATCATCGCCTCATGCCCCATCGCCCCATGGGCCATCGCCGCGGGCGCCATCACCAGATGGCTGAGCGGAACCTCGACCTTCTTGTTGCCGCCGACGAAGGCGCCGACCGACAGGATCGCCTCGCTCATCCCGCCCTTGGGCGAAACGAGCACGTCGGACACGGTGCCGATCTGCTGGTGCTGATCGTTGAACACCGGCGCGCCCATCATCCCGGCGGTATGCCACATCGCGCCCCGCGCGAAGGCGGCCGGCACCAGCGCGGTGCCGGCGAGACCGACCGCAAAAGCCGCGGCGGCGAGCAGTCTGTTTCCGTGAACCATGGGTTCCTCCTGTGGGTTTCGACACCCGGAACCTATGCAGCCGGTCGGTCGGGCGGAAATGCCGATTGCCTATGGTGGCGATGCCCGCGGCCTATCGCCATCGCGGCGAACCGCCGCCTCACACCCGCCGCGCCGGCATCGTCCAGGCCATCGCCACGATGATCAGCGAGAACACCGCGACGGTCAGATAGACACCGCGAAACGCGTCGGCGATCGTCGCCCGCGCCGCCAGCCGCGCCGCCGGCGCCAGCCCGTCCAGCACGCCCGGCCCGTGCCGCACCATCGCCAGGAACAGCGCCGCCGCGTGCGGATCGCGCAGCGCCAGCACGCCGAACAGCACCGCGCCGGCCACCGCCGCCCCGAACGCGGAACCCAGCGAGCGCGACAGCTGCACCGAAGCCGCCGCCACGCCCAACTGCCGCACCGGCGCCTGCAACTGCACCGTGATCTGCGCGGTGATCATCGCCGAGCCCTGGAACAGCCCGCCCAGCGCCAGCAGCAGCGCCAGCCCGATCAGGCCGAGCCGCGGCCCGAACGCCGCCGCCGCCAGCAGCGTGCCCGCCGTCACGATCAGCCCGACGCCCGGAAACACCGCGGTCAGCCCGGTGCGCGCGGTCAGCGAGCCGGTCAGCACCGAGCCGATGGCGACCCCCACCGTCAGCGGCATCAGCAGCAGGCCCGAATATCCCGGGCTCGCCCCACCCACCACCTGGAAATAGAGCGGCAGGAACGTCACCATCGCGGTGAGCGAGGCGCCCGAGCAGGCCGACATCAGATCCGCCCGCCAGAACGAGGGCAGCCGCAGCAACCCCAGCGCCATCACCCCGTCGCGCACCCGCGCCTGCTGGCGCAGCAGCGCCGCCAGCGCCAGCGCGGCGAACGCCGCCAGGCCAAGCGTCAGCGGCAGGGCCGACAGGCTGGGTTGCTGCAGCCGCTGCACCGCGAGCAGCAGCGGAATGACGAACGCCGCGAGCAGCAGCACGCCCATCCCGTCGAGACCGCCGCGCGCGCCCGCCGGCGGATCGGGCGGCAGGCGCAGCGCGAGCGCCACCGCCGCCGCGGACAGCGGCAGATAGGCCAGGAACACCGCCTGCCAGCCCCAGATCTGGGTCAGGAACCCGCCCGCCACCGGGCCGAACGCAGAGCCCGTCAGGATGAAGGTGGCGTAGTAGCCCTGGTAGCGCCCGCGCTCCCGCCGCGGCACCAGCGCGCCGATCAGCGCCTGGCAAAGCGTGGTGAGCCCGCCGCCGCCCAGGCCTTGAAGCACCCGCCCGGCCATCAGCACGAAGATGTTCTGCGCAAGCGCGCACAGCATCGCCGCGCCGAGGAACAGCGCCAGCGAGGCGAGCAGCAGCCGGCGCCGGCCGAACATGTCGCCGAGCCGCCCGTACACCGGGGCGGCAATGGTGCCGGCGATCAGATTCGCCACCACCATCCACGACAGCAGCGGCACGTGGCCGAGCGCGGCGCCGATCGCCGGCAGCGCCGTCGAAACGATGGTCGGATCGGCGGCGGCGATGAACACCGGCACCGCGATCGGCGGCACCACGGCGCGGAACAGGGCACCGGGCGGCAGGTGGGCCGCCGGATCGTCGTGATCGGGGGGCGCCATCCGCTCCTGCTTGCACGTTTCTCCGCCACGTGGTGTTGCACGGGGAAGCGGCGCTGCCCAGTAGCAGCGCCCCCAATGGGGGGGGAAGCCTTTGCGGCCAAGCCCTCGAAAAGCGGAGGAACTGATGTCCCAAGCGACGACGGAACCCCAGGCGGCGCCCGCGTTGGATGCCGCGGCGATCGCCGGCCTGGCCGAGCAATTGTCCAATCTGCTGCGGCTGCGCACGCTGCCGATCGGCATGAAGCTGTTCGAGGATCTCGATGCGATGGCCGCGGTGCCCGGCCTGCGTCGCCCCGCCAAGGGCAAGACCTTCTCCACCTGCCAGTTGGTCACCCAGGCGCGTCTGGCCGGGTTCACCCTCGGCATCACCACCGAAAACGTGCCCGAGTTCTCCAGCTGTTCGAGCGTGATCGGGCTGGATGCGCCGGGCGAGATCTACACCTCGGGCCGCAAGATGGAGGGGGTGTGGTTCGAGAACCGCGAAGCCGCCGCCGCGCACCAGGCGGGCATGCCGCGGGTGCCGCCGGGGCGCTATCACGGGCTGGTGGTCGCGCCGCTGCGCAGCGCGCGGCTCGACCCGCCGGATATCTGCCTGTTCTATGCCAACCCGGCGCAGATGATCCTGTTCATCAACGGCTTGCAGTGGAAGAACTACCGGCGCTACGATTTCTCCATCACCGGAGAAAGCGCCTGTGCCGATTCCTGGGGCCATGCGCTGAAAACCCGCAGCGTCAGCCTGTCGATCCCGTGCTACGCCGAGCGCCGCTACGGCGGCGTGGCGGACGACGAGATGCTGATGGCCTGCCCGCCCGAGGACCTCGCGCGCGCGGTGACCGGACTGATCGGTCTGTCCAAGGCCGGGCTGCGCTACCCGATCATGCCGTTCGGCCCGCAGGCGGAGCCGGCCGAGGGCATGGCAAAGAGCTACGCCGGCAAGAACTGAGGAACCGAAGCATGGACGCGAAAATCTCCCCGTTGGCGCTGCCGCTGCCGGAACTGCCGCCGCTGGCGGGCGTGCGGCTGGGGGCGGCCGAGGCGGGCATCCGCTACCGCAACCGCACCGATCTCGTGCTGCTGGAACTGGCGCCCGGCACCACCGCGGCGGGCGTGTTCACCACCAACCGCTGCCCCGGCGCGCCGGTCGATTGGTGCCGCGCGGCGCTGGCCGGCGGACGCGCGCGGGCAGTCGTGGTGAATGCCGGCAACGCCAACGTGTTCACCGGCAAGGCCGGACGAGACACCTGCGCGGCTACCGCCGCGGCCGCCGCGAAGCTGGTGGGCTGCCCGGCGAAGCAGGTGTTCGTCGCCTCCACTGGGGTGATCGGCGAAGTGCTGCCGGTGGACAAGCTCACCGCCGCGCTGCCGGCGCTGCATGCGAACCTGCGCGACGACGGCTGGGAGGAAGCGGCGCGCGGCATCATGACCACCGACACGTTTCCCAAGGCGGCGACGCGGGTGGCAACGATCGGCGGGGTGGACGTGCGGATCACCGGCATCGCCAAGGGCAGCGGGATGATCGCGCCGGACATGGCGACGATGCTCTGCTTCATCGCCACCGACGCGAAAATCCCCGCCCCGGCCCTGGACAAGCTGCTGCGGCGCGGCGTGGCGGGCAGCTTCAACGCCACCACGGTGGATTCCGACACCTCGACCTCGGACACCGTGCTGCTGTTCGCCACCGGCCAGGCGCGGCATGCGCGCGTGCCGGCGGAGGGCGGGCGGATGCTGGCCGATTTCGCCGCCAAGTTGAACGAGGTGCTGCGCGACCTGGCGCTGGCGGTGGTGCGCGACGGCGAAGGCGCCACCAAGTTCGTGCGCATCGACGTGACGGGCGCGGTGACCGCGCGCTCGGCCAAGCGGGTGGCGATGGCGATCGCCAATTCGCCGCTGGTGAAGACCGCGATCGCCGGGGAGGACGCGAACTGGGGGCGCATCGTCATGGCGGTGGGCAAGGCGGGCGAGCCGGCGGACCGCGACAAATTGTCGATCGCGGTGGGCGGGGTGTGGATGGCGAAAGACGGCGGCGTGGTGCCGGGCTACGACGAAACCCCGGTGGTTGCGCATATGAAGGGGCGCGAGATCGGAATCACGGTCGATCTGGGGTTGGGGCGCGGGAGCGGAACGGTGTGGACCTGCGACCTGACGCACGGCTATATCGACATCAACGGGTCGTACCGGTCGTAACCGGAGGCGCCGCGCCGGGCAGTGCCGCGGCGGCTACGCCGCTTCTTCGCAACGGGGGAACGGCGCCGCCAGTTCCAGCGCCCGCGCCGCCCGCAGCACCAGATCGTCCCGGTATTGCGCCGCCGCGATCTGCACCGAGCGCGGCAGACCGTCCGCGGCCAATCCCATCGGCACCGTGATCGCGGGCTGGCGCGTCAGGTTGAAGGCGAAGGTCCAGGGCGCCCATTCCGTCCACAGCGCCTGCACCGGATCGCCGATCGGCGCGTCCGCCGCCGGCGGGCCGGCCGGCACGGTCGGGCACAGCACCAAGTCGAAGCGCTGGTGCAGCCGCGCCATCGCGTGCCCGGCGGCGGCACGCAGCGCATCCGCCTCCAGCACCTCGATCGCGCCCATCCCCTCCGCCGCCGCCGCCACCGCGAGCAGGCCGGGATCGAGCAGCCCGCGCTTCTCCGGCGGATAGGACAGCACCAGCCGCGACAGCGCGCCGCTCCAGACGCGGGAGAACACCAGGCGCGTGTCGGGCAGATCGGCCTCCGCCTCGTCCACCTCCGCCCCCGCCTCGGCCAGCAGCGCGGCGGCCTGCTCCACCGCCGCGATCGCTTCCGCGTCGGCCGGCGCGTCGAACCCCGGGCGGCGCAGCACCGCGACGCGCAGCCCTTCCACCCCGTCCTCGATCCCGTCGCGCCAGTCGCGCGGGTCGTCCGGCAGGCAGAACGGATCGCGCAGGTCGAACCGCGCCATCGCCGAGAACATCAGCGCCGCGTCCCGCACCGTGCGCGTCATCGGCCCGGCGCAGGACACCGCGGCGAAGGCGCCCGCCGGCCATTGCGGGATGCGCCCGTAGCTCGGCTTCAGCCCGACGAGCCCGCACCAGGCCGCCGGAATGCGGACCGAGCCGCCGGCATCGGTGCCGATATGCAGCGGCCCGAACCCCGCCGCGCCGGCCGCCCCGGCGCCGGAGGACGAGCCGCCCGGCGTGCGCAGCGGGTCCCACGGATTGCGCGTGATCCCGTTCAGCGGGCAGTCGCCGGGCGATTTCCAGCCGAACTCGGTGGTCGTGGTCTTGCCCAGGATCACCGCGCCTTCGGCCTTCAGCCCCACCACCATCGGCGCGTCGTCCGCCACCGGCGCGGGATCGGTGAGGCGGGAGCCGCGCCGGGTCGGGAAGCCGGCCAGATCGACCAGGTCCTTCACCGTCACCGGCACCCCGTCGAGCGCCCCGATCGGCCGTCCGGCGCGCCAGCGCCCGGCCGAGGCCTCGGCGGCCTCGATCGCGCGCGGATTGAGGCTCACGAACGCGTTCAGCGCCGGGTTGTAGCGCGCCACCCGCTCGGTCACCGCCTGCAGCACCTCCACCGGGCTCAGCGCGCGGCGGGCGAACAGTTCCAGCATCTCTTCGGCGCTGAACAGGGCGGGGTCGGTGCCGGGCATGGTGCATTCCCTCAAGCGATGAACCGGGGCAGCATGCGGCGATCGTCCCGCCGGGGAAACCCCGCGCGGGCAGGCAAAGGAGACCGGCGCATGAGCGAGACCCGTCCGAAGCACCCCGAAGGCGAACCCTGGCAGTGGCCCGAGGCCACCTGGCGGCGCATCACCGGCCGCGCGCGTGCCGGGCGCAGCCTGCGCCCCGCGTCCTGGCCCGGCGGCGCGCGCTGCGCGGTGGCGATCTCGTTCGATGCCGATCACGAAACGATCCCGTTGCGCGACGCCGACGAGAGCCCGATGCGCATCAGCCAGGGCCAGTACGGCAACCGGCAGGCGGTGCCGCGCATCCGTGCCCTGCTCGCGCGCGAAAGCGTGCCGGCCAGCTTCTTCTACCCCGCGGTCTCCGCGCTGCTCTATCCCGACGAAGTGCGCGCGGTCGCCGCCGAGGGACACGAGATCGGCATCCATTCCTGGATCCACGAAGCCAACACCACCCTGCCGCGCGAGGCCGAGCGCGACCTGACGCTGCGCGCCGCCGAGGTGCTGACCCGACTCGCCGGCCGCGCGCCGGTGGGGATCCGCACCGCGAGCTGGGATTTCTCGGTCAACACGCTCGACATCATCCGCGAGATGGGGCTGCTGTACGACAGTTCGCTGATGGCCGACGACGACGCCTACGAGCTCACCGACGGCGGCACGCCCACGGGGATTGTCGAGCTGCCGCCGGAATGGATCCGCGACGACGCTGTCTATTACAACATGCTGCGCTTCTCGGCGCTGCGCCCGTACACGCCGCCCTCGGCGGTGGAGGAGATCTTCCGCGCCGAGTTCGACGGCGCGTGGGAGGAACGCGGCCTGTTCCTGCTCACGCTGCATCCGCATGTCAGCGGACACCGCTCCCGCCTGCCGGTGCTGGCGCGACTGATCGCGCATATGAAGGCGCGCGGCGGCTGCTGGTTCGCCACCCATGCGCAGGTGGCGGAGTGGTGCAAGGCGCACGCGGCGTAGCGCGCGGCGGCGCCCGGGGCCGCATCGCCGGCCCAAGGGCGCGGCGCCGCCGCTCCGCGCTCACCCCGCCAACCCGCCCGCCGCCGCCAGCGCGGCGATCGTCCGCGCCAGCCCCGCCTCCCACGCCGGCAGCGCCACGCCGAACACGCGCGCCAGCTTGCCGCAGTCCAGCCGCGAGTCGGGCGGCCGGCGCACCGGCGTCGGCCAGTCGGCGGTGGCGATCGCCGCCACCTCCGGCACCGGTCCGCCATAGGGCGCGGCTGCCGCGAACGCCGCCACCGCCAGCCCGTGCCAGGAGGTGAAGCCCGCCCCGGCGGCGTGGAACACCCCGCCCCATTCGCAGCGCCAATCCTCGTTGCCCAACCGGGCCCCGCCCTCGACGCCCAACCGGGCCGCTATCGCCAGCACCGCATCGGCGAGATCCGCCGCCGCCGTCGGGCAGCCGATCTGGTCCGCCACCACCCGCAACCGGCTCGTCTTGCGCGCCGCCCCCAGCATGGTGCGCACGAAGTTCCGCCCGGTATGGGAATAGACCCAGGATGTCCGCAGCACGATCGCCCGGCAGCCCGAGGCCAGCACCGCCTGCTCGCCGCCCAGTTTGCTCGCGCCATACACGCCCTGCGGCGCGGTCGGATCGGTCTCGACATAGGGCGCGCCCTTGAGACCGTCGAACACGTAATCGGTGGAGACATGGATCAGCGGGATGCCGCGCTCCCGGCACAGCGCGGCCAGGATCTCCGGCCCGTCGCGGTTGGCACGCCAGGCGGCCAGCGCGTCACCCTCGGCGGCATCGACCGCGGTATAGGCGGCGGCGTTCACCACCAGCGACGGATTGGCCGCGGCCACTGCCGCAGCCAGGCTGTCCGGCCGGTCGAAATCGAACGCCGGCCGGCCGACCACCCGCACGGCGATCCCCCGCCCCGGCGCGGCGGCCCCGAGCGCCTGGGCCAGTTGCCCGGTCCCGCCGGTCACCAGTAAGGTCATGCGCCGGCGGGGCCCCGGTAGGCGAACCACGGCGGGCAGTCGCGGAGACGCGGCAGCACCAGGTCCTTGTCCGACAGCACCGCCTTCCCGGCCGCCACCGGCCAGGGCAGCGCGAGGTCCGGATCGTCCCACACCACCCCGCGTTCCGACGCGCGGTCGTAATCGGCAGTGACCTTGTAGATCACCTCGGTCTCGGGTTCGAGCGTGCAGAACCCGTGCAGGAACCCCGCCGGCACCCACAACTGGCACCAGTTTTCGGCCGACAGTACCGCCGCGACGTGCCGCCCGAAGCTCGGCGAGCCGTGCCGCACATCCACCGCCACGTCCCAGATCGCGCCGCGCACGCAGCGCACCAGCTTGCCCTGCGCATACGGGGCAAGTTGCAGATGCAGCCCGCGCACCGTACCGCGCGGCACCGACAGGCTGTGGTTGTCCTGCACGAACGGGCCGGCGATCCCCGCCGCCGCCTCCCGCTTCGCGCTGAACGTTTCCGAGAAGAAACCGCGGTTGTCGGCGAAACGCGGCGGCGTCAGCAGCAGGACTTCCGGGATCGCCAAAGCCTCGACGCTCATCGCTGCGCCCCGTCCGCCAGTTCGCGCAGCACCTGGCCGAGCTCGGTCTTGCCCAGCGCGGCGGCGCGTTCGCGCAGGCTGTCGGCGTCGATGAATCCCATGCGGAACGCCACCTCCTCCGGGCAGCCGACCAGCAGGCCGGTGCGGGACTGGATCGTCTGCACGAAGGTCGCCGCCTGCAACAGGCTGTCCGGCGTGCCGGCATCCAGCCAGGCGCAGCCGCGCGACAGCCGCTCCACATGCAGCCGGCCAGCGTCCAGATAGAGCCGGTTGAGATCGGTGATCTCGAGCTCTCCGCGCGCCGAGGGGCGGATCGTCGCGGCCAGCTCGCTCACCTCCGCGTCGTAGAAATAAAGCCCCGTCACCGCCCAGTTGGAGCGCGGATGCGTGGGCTTCTCGACGATTTCCTCCGCGCGGCCGGCGTCGTCGAAGCTGACCACGCCGTAGCGTTCGGGATCGCGTACCTGGTAGGCGAACACGGTGGCCCCGGCGTCCCGCGCCACCGCCGCGCGCAGCAGGTCGGACAGATGATCGGCGTGGATCAGGTTGTCCCCCAGCGCCAGCGCGCAAGGTTCGCCCGCGATCCACTCCCGCCCGATCAGGAACGCCTGCGCGAGTCCGTCGGGGCGCGGCTGCTCGGCATAGTCGATGCGCACGCCGAACTGCGCGCCGCTGCCCAGCAGGCGTCGGAACTGCGGCAGGTCGGTGGGGGTGGAGATCAGCAGGATGTCGCGGATGCCGGCCAGCATGAGCGTCGATAGCGGATAATAGACCATCGGCTTGTCATAGACCGGCAGCAGCTGCTTCGAGGAAGCGAGCGTCGCCGGATGCAGCCGCGTGCCGGACCCGCCGGCCAGGATGATGCCCTTCATCGTGTCGCCACCCCCAGGCGTTGTCCGCCGTAGCGGGCGGCGCGCACGCCCTCCCACCAGGACCGATGTTCCAGATACCACTCGACCGTCTGCGCCAGCCCGGTGGCGAAATCGCGCGCCGGCGCCAGGCCGAGCGCGGCGACCGTGCGCGCCGGATCGATCTCGTAGCGGAAATCGTGCCCCGGCCGATCGGTAACGAAATGGATCAGCCGCCGGCGCGGCCCGGCCGGGTCGGGCCGGCGCGCATCGAGCGCGTCGCAGATCGCGTGCACCACTTCCAGGTTGCTGCGCGGCTGGCGGGCACCGATCGCGTAGGTGCCGCCCGGCTCCCCGCGCTCCAGCACCGCGACCAGGGCGGCGGCGTGATCCTCCACATGCAGCCAGTCGCGCTGGTTCGATCCGTCGCCATAGACCGGCAGCGGCTTGCCCTCCAGCGCGTTCAGCGTCACCAGCGGGATCAGTTTCTCGGGGAACTGCCAGGGGCCGTAGTTGTTGGTGGTGTTGCTGACCAGCGTCGGCAGCCCGTAGGTATGGAACCAGGCGCGCGCCAGATGGTCCGACGCCGCCTTGGACGCGGAATAGGGGCTGCGCGGATCATAGGCGGTGGTCTCGGTGAACGGCGGGTCCGCGGGACCGAGCGCGCCGAACACCTCGTCGGTCGAGACATGGTGGAAGCGGAACGCGGCCCGCCGGGCCGGCGGCAGGGCGGCCCAGTACTCGCGCGCGGCTTCCAGCAGGGTGAAGCTGCCGACCACGTTGGTGCGGATGAACTCCCCCGGCCCGTCGATCGAGCGATCGACATGGCTTTCCGCAGCCAGGTGCATCACCGCGTCCGGCGCGTGTGCCGCGAAGGCGGCACGCATCGCCGCCGCGTCGGCGATGTCGGCGACCAGCAGGACATGACGCGGATGCCGGCGCGCTTCCTCCAGCGCGTCTTCCGACGCGGCGTAGGTGAGCTTGTCCACGTTCACCACGACATGGTCGGTGCGGCGCACAAACTGCCGGATCAC
>JAJZVS010000002.1:0-349 GCA_021845555.1 Pseudomonadota bacterium | reverse complement strand
GATGAAGCCGCAGCCGCCGGTAATCAGAAGCTTCATCCCGTCGCGTCCCCGCCTGACCGCTGCGGTTAGGCCATGAGGCGGCCGGACGGGTCAACCCGATTATGCGCGGGGGGCGTCCTACGCCCGCCCGCCCATCCAGCGCGCGATCAGCGCATCCAGCGACAGGGCGCCGGCGCCCTGGGACATCAGCACCAGCAGCATCGCCGCCCATTGGATATGGGTGGGCCAGGCCTGGGGATAGACGAACACCTCGATCACCAGGGTCATGCCGAACAGAGCCAGCGCGGCGAAGCGGGTCGCCAGGCCCAGCACCAGCAGCGGCGGCATCGCCACTTCCAGCGTCACCGCC
>JAJZVS010000223.1 GCA_021845555.1 Pseudomonadota bacterium | reverse complement strand
TGAAACGGAGCAAGTTTGTGAGTGCGCGCTTATACGTTGCTGCGCAACGTCGCGTCAGCTAGCCTCGCCGCCACGGATCTCCGGAGCGAGCCTGCACGTGGCGATCTACCACCTCTCGGCGAAGGTGATCAGCCGTGCGGACGGACGCAGCGCGGTAGCGGCGGCGGCCTACCGGGCGGCCGAGGCGCTGCCCGACGATCGGCTCGGCCGGCCGCACGACTTCACGAACAAGGCGGGCGTGGTCCATTCGGAAATCCTGCTCCCCGATGGCGCCCCGGCAGGCCTGCTGGACCGCGCGACGCTGTGGAACGCGGTGGAAGCGGGGGAGAAGCGGAAGGACGCGCAGCTTGCGCGCGAGATTGAGATTGCCCTGCCGCGGGAGCTGTCGCAGCCGGAGGCGATCCGGCTGGCGCAGGATTTCGTACGCGAGCAGTTCGTGGCGCAGGGGATGGTGGCGGACCTGAATGTGCATTGGGGCCGGACGGCGAGCGGGGAGGAGCAGCCGCACGCACATGTCATGCTGACGATGCGGGAGGCCGGGCCGGCGGGGTTCGGGCGGAAGGTGCGGGAGTGGAACCAGACGGAGGTTCTGGTCGGGTGGCGGGAGCGCTGGGCGGCGCTGGCGAACGAGCGGCTGGCGGAGCAGGGGCACGATATCCGGGTCGATCACCGGTCGCATGCGGTGCAGGGGATCGATCTAGAGCCGCAGAACAAGATCGGCCCGGCGGGGGCGCGGCGCGAAGCACGCGGGGAGGACGCCGAGCGGGCGGCGGAGCACGAGGGCCTAGCGCGGCGGAACGGGGAGCGGATCATCGCTGATCCGTCTTTGGTGCTGGGGGCGCTGACGCGGCAGCAATCGACGTTCACGCGGCGCGACCTGGCGCGACTGGTGGACCGGCACACGGCGGATGCGGAGCAATTCGCGGTGGTGATGGCGAAGGTGGAGGCGTCGCCCGAGCTGGTGCGGCTCGGGGCGGACGGGCGCGGGCAGGAGCGGTTCACGACGCGGGAGATGCTGGCGGCCGAGCAGCGGATGGAGCAGGTCGCGGGCGCGCTGGCCGAGCGGGAGAGCCATCGGGTGGATCTGCGGCGGCGGTTTCTGGAGTCGCCGACGTTGGGACGGGAGCAGGTGCTGGCGTTCCGGCACGTGACGCAGGCGCAGGATCTGAGCGTGGTGGTGGGCTACGCGGGCACCGGCAAGAGCACGATGCTGGGCGAGGCGCGTGCCGTCTGGGAGGCGGAGGGTTTTCACGTGCGCGGGGCGGCGCTGTCGGGGATTGCGGCGGAGCAGTTGGAGGCCGGGGCGGGGATCGCCAGCCGGACGGTGCACAGCCTGCTGTTCCAGTGGGAGCAGGGCAGGGAGGGGCTGACCGACCGCGACGTGCTGGTGGTGGACGAGGCGGGGATGATCGGCTCGCGGCAGATGGAGCGGCTGCTGTCGCAGGCGGAGGCGGCCGGGGCGAAGGTGGTTCTGGTGGGCGATCCGGAGCAGTTGCAGGCGATCGAGGCGGGGGCGGCGTTCCGGGCGATCGCGGAGCGGGTGGGTGCGGTGGAGATCACCGAGGTGCGGCGGCAGCGGGAGGGCTGGCAGCAGCAGGCGACGCGGGAGCTGGCGACGGGGCGAACGGGCGAGGCGCTGGCGCGGTATGAGCGGGCTGGGATGGTGCAGGGGCACGCGACGCTGGACGCGGCGAAGGCGGCGGTCATCGCCGGGTGGGATGCGGCGCGGCAGGAGGCTCCCGAGGCGCGGCAGATCATGCTGGCGTATCGGCGCGAGGACGTGCGCGACTTGAATGAGCGGGCGCGGGCGGTGCGCCAGGCTGCCGGCGAGCTGGGGGCGGACTACCGGGTGCAGACGGAGCGCGGGGAGCGGGCGTTTGCCGTGGGGGAGCGGCTCTATTTTCTGAAGAACGAGCGCGGGCTGGGGGTGAAGAACGGCACGCTCGGCACGGTGACGGAGATCGGAGGCAGCGCCTTTGGCACGGAGCACGGTCCCGGTCGGGGCGAGCGGCTGGTGGTGCGGCTGGACGACGGGCGTTCGGTCGGCTTCGACGTGAAGGACTACGCGCACATCGACCACGGCTACGCGGCGACGGTGCATAAGAGCCAGGGGGTGACGGTGGACCGGGCGCATGTGCTGGCGAGCAGCCACATGGACCGGCACGCGGCGTATGTCGGGTTGAGCCGGCACCGGGAGCGGGTGGATCTGCATTGGAGCGCGGACCAGGTGGGTAGCCGGGAGCGGCTGGCGCTTGTGCTGGGGCGGGAGCGGCTGAAGGACACCAGCCTGGATTACGGGCTGGCGGGGGGAACAGAGGTGGAACCGGAGGTTCGGGGTGCGGCGGCGGCCGGCTCTGCGCAGGCCTATGCCGAGCGGCGCGGCCTGGTGCCCGAGAGCGAGATCGTGCTGCGCGAGCCTCCGGCGGAGGTGGCGCGTGGTGAACCCGCCCGGCCGCGGCGGGGGATGTTCGCCGGGTTGAAGCTGGAGGCCGGCCGTGCCGAGGCGGTGCCGGTTCTTGCTGCCGCGCCGGCGGTGACGAAGCAGGATCGGGAAGCGGATCGCCTGGTGCGATCGGTGGGGGACTATGCGCGGGCCTGGTCGGATGCCGAGCGGATGCGCCAAGCCGGACTGCCGGTGCTGCCGCACCAGGCAGTGGCACTGGCCCAGGCCGATCGCGCGCTCGATGGCCGCCTGCCGGGCTTCGGGCAGGATCTGCAGGCGGCGCTGGCCCAGGCGCCGCGGCTGGCGGAGGGAGTGGGCACGGACGCCGGGCTGGCGGTGCTGATCGCGGCCGGGCGGGGGGCGCGGGGGGAGCGCGAGAAGCTGGAGGCCCGGGCGCGCGAGGCGGTGCGGGCGTGGGGCAAGCTGGAGCGTGCCTATGAGCAGGCCGGGAAGAAGTACGACCATCTGGCGCAGCGGGAGATCGGCGGGCGGCTGGAGCGGTTCGCCAAGGAGCTGAAACGGGATCCGCAGCTCGACAGTGTGCTGCGCCAGCGTGGGCAGCAGCTCGGCGTTGCCGAGAGGTCGCGGCTGGCGCGGGTGGTGCAGAGCCGGGGGGACGAGGACGCGGTGACGCACGAGCTGGGGTTGCGGCATAGCCGCGGCCTTGGGTTCGGCCGGTGAGCCGGGGCGATGGACGAGGCGGCTGACGCCGGTGCGGCAGAACGGGCGTTCGAGGCGCTGCGGGCGGAGGTGGCGGCGCTGCGCCAGGCCGTCGCGGGCCAGACGGCGCCCGACTACGCGCTGACCCTCGGGGAGATGGCGCAGACGCTGGCGGCGCTGCAGGAACGGCTGGCGGGGATCGAGGCGAAGCCGGCGCTGGGACTGACGGCGGCGGCCCTTCGCCAGCAGATCGAGGAAGCCGGGCAACGGGCCGGGGCGCGTGCCGGCCAGGCGCTGGCGGAGGGGGCGGCGGCGCAGCACGCCGCGACGCACGCGCTGGAGGGGCTGGTCGGCCGGGCCTACGTGCGCCGGGAGCAGCGGCAATGGCTTGCCGTGGCGGCAGCGGGCGGCGTCGTACTGGGGGTGGCGTTGTGGTACGTGCTGCCCGCGGTGCTGCCCTGGGGGGCCGGCGACTGGCTTGCGGCGTCGCTGATCGGCGGCAGCCCCTGGCAGGCCGGGCAGGTGCTGATGCGGGCGGGAAATCCGTCCGGGTTCACCCGTCTGGTGCAGCTCTCCCGGGCCTGTGGCAGCCAGCCGATGGCGCGCTGCGTCGCGGGGATCGCCCGGGAGACCACCATGCTGGCCCGGCACGAGCCGGACCCGGCCGTGGCGCGCCGCCTGCCGCGGCAGCGATAAAGCGCTTGGCGTGCAACGCCATGATCGGGCAAATATCTACGCCGAGATAGAAATGGATGACGGCGCCAGGACGGAAAGCACCCGGGCGCCGCCGCACCATACCGAGGAAAGCACATGTCGAAAGCCTTCATCGCCCAGGCCATCCAGGACGCCACAGAGATTACCGGGGTTGCCGCCACCCGGGTCGCCGGCGACCTGATGGGCGCGATCGTCAAGGAGCTCAGGCAGGCGGGCAAATTCACGTTACCGGGCTTCGGGACGTTCAGCGTGCGCAAGACCAAAGCCCGCAAGGCGTTGAACCCGCGCACCGGTGAGCCGGTCAAGGTGAAGGCCGGCAAGACCGTCCGTTTCAAGGCATCTCCCACCCTGAAACAAGCCGTCTGAGGTAACGGGGGCATGGGGGGCAGCCCCTCATGCCTCCCCTCATTTTGAGGCCGCGGGCGCGGTTTAGCCAAAGAATCGAGTGAGGCCCGTCGGCATTCCGGAAGGAATCCTGGCGGCCTGGTTCCGATACCGATTGTTGCGCGCCGCCGAAATGTCTTGCCAATCCTGCCGGCTTGCGATTCTCCCCGCTTGCAACACAAGCTGCGGGGGATAGCGATGCAGCCGAACCAGACCCTCTGCCTCACGGACGTGCAGCGCGTCCTGACCGGCCTGTTCGAGGGCGACCTGCACGCCAAGCGGGTTCTGTCCCTGGCCAATGCCACCCTCGGGGTGGTCCGGACCGCGTCATTGGCGGTGCATGCGATCGGCCAGGGGCTCGCCTTGGCGCGCGGTCTGACCACCAAGCACGCCATCAAGCAGGTGGATCGGATGCTGTCCAACGAGGGGATCGACGTCGATGCCGCACTGCGCCACTGGGTGCCCTACGTGGTGGGATCACGCACCAGCATCAACGTCGCCATGGACTGGACCGATTTCGACGCCGATGGCCAGGCCACCCTCATGCTGTCGCTGCTGACCCGTCACGGCCGAGCCACGCCATTGCTGTGGCTCACCGTCGCCACGGCGAGCCTCAAGAACCATCGCAATGAGTACGAATACCAGGCGCTGGTCCGTCTCGCCGACGCCCTGGCCTCCGACATCAAGGTTTGCATCGTCGCCGACCGTGGCTTCGGCGATCAGAAACTCTATCGGGTGCTGACCGAGGAGTTGAAGTTCGACTACGTCATCCGCTTCCGCGGCAACATCATGGTGGCGGCCGCCGACGGCGAGATGCGCACCGCTTCCGGCTGGGTCGGCCGCGGTGGACGGGCGCGCATCCTGCGAGGCGCCGCGGTGACCGCGGAACGCTACCAGGTGGGCACCGTGCTGTGCGTGCAGGACAAGGACATGAAGCAGGCGTGGTGTCTCGCCGCCAGCGACGGCGCGGCGTCGGCGGCAAGCCTCAAGGCGCTCTATGGCAAGCGCTGGAGCATCGAATGTGGCCTGCGCGATACCAAGGATCTGCGCTTCGGCATGGGCATGGGATCGATCCACGTCAGCACGCCGGCGCGGCGCGACCGGCTGTGGCTGATCGCCGCATTCGCCGTCGTGCTGCTGACCCTGCTCGGGGCCGCCGGGGAAGTGCTCGGCTACGACCGATTCCTCAAGTCAAACACCGCCAAGCGGCGAACCCATTCGCTGTTCCGCCAGGGCTGCATGCTATACGAACTCATGCCGACCATGCCGGAGCCTCGGCTGCTGCCACTGGTCCAGAAATTCGCCGATATGCTCGCCGACCTGCCCGTCTTCGCCGAGACTTTCGGGGCGGTGTGAAAATGAGGGGAGTCTTGAGCTCTACCACCACAAACGACCACTTGTTGAGTGGTACCGAGTTCTCAGAAGTGACGTCGTTATTCTCGCTAATGGCTGAGTAGTATCCTTGGAACCCCAGACTAGGGGCGACCGTGCCCGGCACTAACGAGAAGTCAACCAAGTTCTCGGTGCCTAGAGAAGGCGATGACACTGTGGCGATATACTCATGTACATTTTCTGTTGGACGTATCCATGCAGTTATAGTCCCTATCGAATTTGCGTCATATCCTGTATTATTTGGCAGACTCACATACTGACTCGTCCCATTGAATGAAAGGGCTTGGCCGAGTTTGCCTGGCACCTGCTTGGGACTGTTGACGGTCGTACCGTTGTTCCCGCTACCCGATTGATCGAGCACGGTCGTGCCGGATACATCGCCGGAGTCAAAGGACCAGTACCCGACAAGGCCAAGGTCGTTGGGCGGAGCGTTGAGGGTGACCGACCCGTTAGCAGACGCCGCATGCGCAGCGATCGCTATGACGAAAAAGAAGGGCAGGACCGCAAGCGCCCTCGCTACCTTCGGCCGCAGAACTTTCGCCAATTGCGCGTTAGCGCTGTTTGCCAGAACTGCCAACCGAACATGCATAAACGCACGTACGCTGCGCCAGCCCGAAAGCCTCCACTTCATGCGGAAACTATACCAGAACCGTCGACTACCGGCCGGTTGTCCACAGGCGCTGCGTGTGAGGAGCACTGCGAAACATGGTGTGCACGAGAAGGCCGGCAGCGATGCTGCCGGCCAAAGAACTCATCATCCATTCGTTCATTCTGGCGTCTCTGCACCGTTCGTCCCGGAGAGCGCAGGGGCATTCACTGTCTGCCTCCCCCACATCCAGTCCACGATC
>JAJZVS010000222.1 GCA_021845555.1 Pseudomonadota bacterium | reverse complement strand
TGCCGGCAAGAAGCCGGCTCCGCCTGCTGAAGCTGCGTTGCATATCCCTCTCCCGCGGCCCGATTCAGGTGCCGTCCGGGCGGGGCATTAAGCGCCTGGGAAAGAGACGTCCACATCGACCGTCAGTTGCAGTCGCAAGAGACGATAGAAATGCCTAGTCCCCACCTACGTGTTTGCGGTATGTTACCGTTTGTTGGAGAATTGGTGACAGCCAGCGGTCACACCCCGCGCCGCACCCGTCACGCGCTGCCGAACGCCACCATCACCACCCCGACCACTACCAGCAGCAGCCCGGCCACATCGCCGCGCCGCAGCCGCTCCTTCAGATAGAAGCGGCTGAACCCGAGCGTGAACACCACCTCGATCTGTCCCAACGCTCGCACCAGCGCCACGTCCGTCAGCGTGAAGCCAGTGAACCAGCAGGCCGAGCCCGAGGCCGACAGCAGCCCTACCCAGGCCGCGCTGCGCCAGTGCACGAGCGCCTTCCGCAATTCCTCCGGCGCGCGCCAAGCCAGCCACGCCCCCTGCATCACCGTCTGCATCAAGGTCATGCACACCAGCACCGTCAGCGCGCGCAACAGCACCTCCGGCGCGTGCACTTGATGAGAGGCGAGTTTGATCAGCACGCCGGTGCCGCCCAGGAAGAACCCCGCGCCCAACCCGCACAGCGCCGCGGGCTGCACCGTCGCGGCCAGAATATCCCAGCCCCGGAGGCCCCGCCCGGCCAGCGACAGCGTCAGCACGCCGGTCAGCCCGACCCCGATCCCCGCCCAGGCAAGCGGCTGCAACTGCTCGTGCAGCACCACCAGCGCAATGAGCCCGGTCTGCATCGCCTCGGTCTTGGCATAGGCGGACCCGACGGCGAAGTTTCGGAAACCGAACGCCATGATCAGCAGATTGGTGCCCAGGATCTGCATCAACCCACCGGCGGCCGCATAGACGAACAGCAGCGGCCCGACCGGCGGCAGCGCGCGCCGGGTGACCGCGAGGGTCAGCAGCAGAAACACCACCGCGACCGGCCCGCCGTACAGGAAGCGGATGAACGCCGCCCCGTTCACCGACAGCAGGCCGCGCAGCTTCTGCTGCATGGCGGTACGCCAGCACTGGAACAGGGCCGCAAGGACGGTCACGGGGATCCACAAGGGCATGGCAACGGCACCGTTCGCAAGCCAGTGCCGGCACGACCCGGCGGGACCGGAAGCGTAAGCCGGCATGCTTGCCGGTCAACCCCGGCTGGTGCAGCCTGCGCGCCACGCAATCCTGGATCGAAGTTCCATGCAGGTCGACCGATCGCTCCCGCGTGCGCTGCTGGCCTTCGCCCTGGGTGCAGCCCTCGCCCTGCCGGCGTGGTGCGCCCGCGCGGCGGAGCAGACCGTCCTGAGCCTCGCCGTCACCGCTCAGGTTTCGGTCCCGCCCGATGAACTCGCCGCCGATCTGCGCGCCTCGGCAACCGCGGCAAGCGCTGCGGCGGCGCAGGCGGCGGTGAACCGGGCCGCGGCCGCGGCCATCACAGCCGCCCGCGCGGTGCCGGGCGTCAGCGTCGCCAGCGCCGGCTACGCCACTTGGCAGATGCCCCCCGGCTCGCCCGCCGCGGGTCACTGGCAGGCGAACCAGACCCTGGCACTGAAATCCGCCGACGCCCCGGCGCTGCTGCGGCTGGTCGGCACGTTGCAGGACCGCGGCCTCGCGCTCGGCGGTCTGAACTGGCAGCTGTCCCCCGCCGCACGCGAAGCTGCCGAGGCAAAGGCCCTGCAACGCGCCATCGCCCGGCTGCGCAAGCGCGCCGAGACCGCCGCCGGGCTGCTTGGGCTGCGCTTCGTCCGTTTCCGCAGCGTGCACCTGGGGCCGCAGCCGCAACCCTTCCCGCGCCCGATGGCGCTCGGCGCGGCGATGGCCGCCACGCCACCCAGCGCACCGGCGGCGCCGATCGATGTCAGCAACAGCGTCTCGGCCGAGGCGGTGCTGGTAGCGAAATAGCCACCGGCGGCGACGCCGGGCGCGCCGTTCCCTCGCCTCACAACCAGGAGCCTCTCATGCTGTTCTACAATTCGATCGGACCCAACCCGCGCGTCGTGCGCATGTTCATGGCCGAACGCGGCATCGATCTGCCGCGCACCGAGGTCGATCTGCGCGCCGGGGAAAACCGCCGCGCGCCCTATCTGGCAAAGAACGCCTTCGGCCAGATGCCGGCGCTCGAGCTCGACGACGGCAGCGTGATCGCCGAGATCATCCCGATCTGTGAATACCTCGACGAGGTCACCCCCGGCCCCTCGCTGATCGGCGCCACCCCGGCCGAGCGCGCCGAGACCCGCATGTGGGTGCGCCGGCTCGATCTCAACATCATCGAACCGCTGGCCAACGGGTTCCGCTTCGCCGAGGGGATCAAGCTGTTCCAGAACCGCATTCACGTGATCCCGCAGGCGGCCGAGGACCTGAAGCAGATCGCGCAGGAATGGCTGGGCCGACTGGACGGGATGATGGCCGGCAAGACCTATATCTGCGGCGCCCGGTTCACGCTGGCGGACATCTTCCTGTTCGGCTTCCTGGAGTTCGGCGAGGGCGTCGGCCAGAAGCTGAACCGCGAGCGCACCAACCTCGCCGCGTGGTTCGACCGCATCAAGGCCCGGCCCAGCGCCGCGGCCTGAACGCCGCTACGCCGCCAGCCGCGCCGGCTTGGGGGTGGTGCGGACGAGCACCACCTTCTCCGCCGAGCGGCCGAAGAAGTGATAGCCCGAGCCGCCTTCGGCGAGCGTATCCAGGAAGGCATCCGGCGCGGTCACCCGGATGCCGCCCAGGATATCTGCCCCGCGCGCCAGCAGCACGTCGGGCAGCAGCCCCACCGTGGGTCCGACCACCACCACCCGCGCGTCGGGCCGGGCGGCCCGCAGCAGCGCCTCCAGCGTGTCGTTCAGCAGCGTCGTGCCGGTGATCAGCAGCACATCCGCCCCCGGCACCACAGCGGGCGCATCGGCGGCCGGGCGGTAGTGCGGCAGCTCGTCCGGCTTCAGCGTGGCGGGATCGTGCTCCAGCACCGTATAGCTCTGCCCGGCCGCTTTCAGCGCCTTCAGGAAGGGGACGAAGGCGCCCACCACCACGACATGCTCGCCAGGCCGGATCGCAGCCGCGTCATAGGCATCGACGCCGGCCCGGAGCGTCGCCTCGGGGTGCGGGCGGCGCTGCCAGCAGGCGGCCGCCAATGCGTTCATGGTGGCGATGCCGACCGCGCGGCGAATGCCGTCCGGCTCGGCGGTCAGGCGCAGCAGCTCGGCGGCGGGGCGGCCACGCAGCTTGCCGGGGAACGGCATCGCCATCGCCGAACTGGGGCAGCAGACCGCCTCACGCAGCTCGCGCAGCGGGGTGGCGCAGGCGCCGGTGCTGCCGTCGTTGAGCTTCACCCCGGTGAAGAACAGGCCGACAACCACACGCTCCACGGCCAGCTGGTCGCGGTCGGGGCCGAGGCAGGCGGCGATGCGGTCAATGGTTTCGGCAAGCAAGGTCGTGGCAGGCATCTTCGGCTCCTCCGGCACGGGCGCGCGGTGCGCCCATGCCGGAAATTGGAGCCCCAAATGCGGGTTTGCAATCCCGCCCTGGTCGAAGGTCAGTGTGCCGTCTTCACGTCGATGTAGCGGTAGGGGAAAGTGTTGTCGGCCGGCTGCACGACCGAGACGCCCTTGCGCGCGGCCCAGACGATCACCTGCTGGTGCAGCGGAATCACCGGCACGTCCTGCTGGATGATGCGCGCCGCGTCGTCGATCATCGCGTCACGCTGCGTCTCGTTCGTCTCCGTGCCGATCTTTTCGATCAGCGCGTCGAGTTTCGGGTTCGAATAGCCACCGACGTTGACCTCCCCGCGCACGCCGTCGCGGGTGCCGAGCAGGGTGTAGAGCACGTTCTCCGCATCATAGGTCGCGGGAGTCCAGCCGAGCAGATAGAAGTCCGTATCGTATTTCGGCGCCAGGATCTTGGCGAAGAACTTCGCCTTGGTCTGCGCGTCCAGATTCACCTTCACCCCGATCCGCCCCAGCATGGAGGTGATCGCGGTGCAGATCTGCTCGTCCATCACGTAGCGGTCGTTCGGGCAGTCGAAGCCGACGGTGAAGCCCTTCGGATAGCCCGCCTCGGCCAGCAGCTTCTTCGCTTCCGCGACGTTGGTCTTCGGCCGCACGTCCAGCTTGGGATCGTAGCCGTTCACCCCCTTGCCCCACATCAGCCAGGTCGGGTGCGCCATGCCGAGCATCACCCGCTTGGCGATCAGGTCCTCGTCGATCGCCAGGGCGAAGGCCTTGCGGACGCGGACGTCCTGGAACGGGTTCTTGCCCTTGACGTTGCTGGTCAGCAGCTGGGGCCGGGAAACGTCGAAGCCGAGATAGATCGTGCGCAGCTCGGGATGTTCGATGATACGAAGGCCCGGGGCATGCGCGATCCGCGCCATGTCCTGCGGCGGCACCGTGTAGATCATATCGACCTGGCCGGACAGCAGCGCCGCGACCCGCGTCGAGTCGTTCTTGATCACGTCGAACTCGACCTTGGTGGCGTTGCCCTTCAGCTTGCCCCACCAGAGCTTGTTGTATTCGACCACCGTCTTGCGGTCCGGCTCGCGGGAGACGAGCTTGTAGGGACCGGTGCCCATCGCGTGGTGGATGGCGTAGTTATCCCCGGCCCCCAGCACCGCCGGGGTCGTGGCGTCGTGCTTCTCGCACCACGCCTTGCTCATGATCAAAAGATTGGTCTGTTCCTGCGGGAAGATCGGGTCGGGGCGCTTGGTGATGAAGTCCACCGTCAGCGGCCCATCCGCCTTCACCTCCTTGATCATCCCCAGCACGTCACGCATCGCCGAGGCCTTGTTGAGCAGCCGCTCGGCCGAGAACACCACGTCGGCGGAGGTGAACGGGGTGCCGTCCTGGAACTTCACGCCGGGGCGCAGATGGAAGCGCCAATCGGTCGGGCTGACCTGCTCCCACTTCACCGCGAGCGCCGGTTCCAGCTTGAGCTCGGCGTTGCGCTGCACCAGCGGCTCGTAGATGTTCGACAGGAACGAGAGCTGCACCGTCTCCTGCAGCGTGTCCGGGTCCATCGCGGTGACGTCGCCGTTATTGGCCCAGCGGAAGGTGGCGGCGCTGGCCGCCGGCACGGCGGCGGCGCCCAGCAACAGGCCCAACAGGGCCAGACGCGGCAAGTGCATGGCAGGAAGACCCCCGAATTGTTATGGTCAAGCGCCGCAGTTTGACCCTTTTACAGAATCAGGCAAGGTGTCTGCGGCAGGGAACCGGATCATGCTGAAGCCGACGGAGCGGAAGACGATACGGGGCGTGGTCGGCGTGCAACCCACCTTCATGCCCGGCGGCGCGCTGCCGGGGCCGGACGGAGAGGCCGTGATCCCCGCGATCAACGGCCTGCTCGCCAGCCGTTTCGCGCCCGCGTTCGCCACCCAGGACTGGCATCCGGAACGGCACACCTACTTCGCCTCCGCCCATTCACCGCACGCGCCGTTCGCGACGATCGAGATGCCATACGGCACACAAACGCTTTGGCCGGACCACACGCCCCTCATTCCTGCCGCATACGAAACGGTATAGTTTGTTATGGATAGTCTGCTCGTCACCGGCGGCGCCGGATTCATCGGCTCGCATCTCTGCGACGCTCTGCTGGCGCGCGGCACACGGGTCCGGGTGCTCGACGATCTTTCCAGCGGCCGGCGCGACAACCTGCCCGACGGAATCGAGTTGATCGTCGGCGACGTCGCCGACCCCGCCGCGGCGCGCACCGCGCTGGAGGGGATGGACGGCTGCTTCCACCTCGCCGCCATCGCCTCGGTGCAGCGCGCGGCGGAGGACTGGCTCGGCACCAACCGGGTCAACCTGGTCGGCACGATCGCGCTGTTGGATGCCGCGCGGGCCCGGCGGCTTCCGGTGGTCTATGCTTCCTCCGCCGCCGTCTATGGCAATTGCCCGATCCAGCCGATCGGCGAGGACGCACCGACCCGGCCGCTGTCGGCCTATGGCGCCGACAAGCTCGGCTGCGAGCTGCACGCGGCGGTGGCCACCGGCGTGCACGGCGTGCCGACCACCGGACTACGCTTCTTCAACGTGTTCGGCCCGCGCCAGGACCCGACCTCCCCCTATTCCGGCGTGATCTCGATCTTCGCCGCGCAGTTGCGACGCGGCACCGCGGTCAGCGTGTTCGGCGACGGCGGCCAGACGCGCGACTTCGTTTTTGTCGCCGACGTCGTCGCCGCCCTGCTCGCGGCAATGGCGCGGCTCCGCGCCGGTGGCGCGGTCGCGAACCAAGCGGACGTGTTCAACGTCTGCACCGGCCAGGCCACCTCGGTGCTCGGTCTCGCCCGCACGATCGCAGAACTGTGCGGCCTGACGCCCGAACTCCGCCACGGCCCGGCGCGGGAGGGCGACATCCGCCACTCGGTCGGAAACCCGGCGGCCGCGCGCGTCGGACTCGGTTTCGTAGCGGAAACGTCCCTGCGGGCGGGGCTGGCGCAGGTCCTGAC